>WAJX01000190.1 GCA_015523665.1 Ferroglobus sp. | reverse complement strand
TTTCATTAGCTTTTACAAGCTCTGCTATAATCTCTCTTGGAGTAACACCATATACTGGCACTTCATCATCTAGGCTTTTAACATTCCCACCATACATCCACGCTTCTACTCCTCCTGGATTAACAACCTTAACACCATATCCCTTCGTTCTTTCTATAGCCCATGCAATAAAGGCTTCAAGCTTCTCTCTACTATTTTCCGCTATAAATTTAAAAACGAAGTGCCAATTTCCAAAAACTGGAAGAGCAGCTTTATCAATAATTGGAATTGAGTCCAATTCTTCATGAGTATGCAAACCACCTATGGGTGGGGAGGCAGCTTCTATAGCAGTGGTGTAACCTATTTTAGCATATTCATATCCAATAGCTGGAGAGGTTAGAAGAACTCTCCCAACACTAGCTCTGAGCTTTTCTGTTGTCTCTCTCACGATTCTCATCTCTTCTGGTCTCATGGCTCTACCGGTGTTTATCTTACTTCCAGCAATGTGTGCATGCATATCTATTCCACCAGCTACAACAAGCTTATCTTTAGCATCAATTATCTTGCATTCTTCTTTCTTAACTTCATTTTCTTCAACTATTTTCCCCTCTTTTATGAATATATCCATCTTTTCTCCATCTATTCCATTTTTCGGGTCTATAATAATCCCATTTTTTATCCAAAGCATAAAATCACCTTTTATCAATAATTTTGAGCATTTCCGTTAATATTTTTTCATCACTCCAATATTCAGTGTCAATTATCTTCTTAACTCTTAAAGGTATACCATCCATTCTGTAAGCTGTTCCTTCAGCTTCAATTCCAGTGATTGCTGAGGGAATAACAACATCAGCAACTAAAGTTGTCATATTTGGGAATGGATCTATCTGAATCACTGGAATCCTTTTTAGATGTTCAACAGCTTTTTTAGGAAAATGTGCAACTGGGTCGCTTGCAACAATTAATGCAGAGTCACAATCTCTCCTCTTCAAAACTTCTACAGCTGAAAATTCTGAAGGAGAGAACCTAGGATAGCCTCTACTAAAATCGATTGCATACTGATATCCAACTTCCCAAGTTGGGACTTCTCCAGCTCCAACAACATTATAATGCCCTCTCATAGGCCATATTATCCATCTCGTTTTTCTGTTTAGTTGTTGAACGAGCTTTATTGCATTTTCAACATTTCTATCTCTCCCTCTCGATTGAGTTAAACCTAAACCATATAAGATAGCCCCATACTTCGCATTCATCATAATCTCAGCGACCTCATAAAGTTTATCCCTTGAAACTCCTCCAACTTCATCAATATCAATGTCTTCTCCTTTAACAATCATTCTTAATGCTGAAAAAACTGCATAATCGTAGCCTGGCTTTACTTGAACAAAAATATCAGCGAGTTTTGCTGATCTTGTTTCTCTGACATCAACGACAATGACTTTTCTATCTTTCCTATCTTTAATTAAGAATCCTTTTGCCATAACGCTATATCTGGTAGCATGTCTGGGATGAGCTTCCATAGGATTGCAACCCCAGAAAATTACAACATCTGCTCTATTCTTTATAGTTCCGAGAGTTCCACCAGGAATTCCTTCTTCAATTAATGCAAGCGTTCCAGGCCCGTGACAAACACTGGAACATTGATCATAAACCCCTCCAACTTTTTCTGCAAGTATTACACCAGCTCTTATAGCCTCATTCACTGTTGATGCCCATCCATAGAGGAGAGGTCTTTTTGAATTTACAAGAATCTCAACAGCCTTTTCTATTGCCTCCTCATAACTCACTTCTTTCCCATTAATCATCGGGCTTTTTATCCTCTCTTTTTTTGAGAATTTTGACTTTCCAAGAGCACAGAACTTTCTTGCTGAAAAAGTATTGGGATCAAATTCAACATCATCACAGACACTTCCACAAAATGTGCAAACAACTTTTTCCATCAAATCACCTCTAAAATCTCTTTGATAGATTTAACCTCTTCATCCGTTTTCTCTATTATAGCTTTAACACCTTTAAATCTTGGCATACCAGTGCCGTCAGTGGCATCACTTATCACTTGGTTTGCATACGGTCCCAGAGGTATAAAAATGATTCCTTTTGGTAAATTTCCTTTTTTTGCAAAAAGTACTACTTCCCCAAAATCTGTTCTAACTTTCACTCTATCTCCTTCGTTTAATTTTAGAGATTTAAAATCTTCTTCACTTATTTCACAAAAACTAACAGCTCTGAAGTATTCATCACTAAATTTCTCTTCAACACTTTTCCCTTGATTTACAGTTCTTCCAGTGATTATCTCAACTTCTAAACCCATACTCGACACCTTTTAGAATTTCATTTAGAATCTTAGATGAGTGTATTGGATGAGTGTATTTAATCATTGCTATTTTGCAAAATGTATTTGATCATTAATCTTGTATTTATTTATAAAATTAAATTATATTTAAAAATTACATAAAATATATAATTTATATTTTTTAGGTTTGTGATGTTTAATGTTTATTTGGGTATTCCGATTGTTCATGGTAAATTATAATTATAATAAATCGAAAATAAATCAATCAAAATGAGTATACAAAATAAACTAAAACTTTAAAATAGGAAACCTTAAAAGTTTACACAATTACCTTGTTAGATTTGACTACTATAAGCTACTAACTTCAAGAGGTTCAATTGAAGTCATTAGATTATCTTTTAGCGTAAGTCTGTTGCTCTGCATTGTAAAATTTGATGAAAGTTTGAAAGAGTATATGACCTTGTTCAAGTGTATGTAGGAGTATTAAACCTTTATTATTATTTATT
>WAJX01000189.1 GCA_015523665.1 Ferroglobus sp. | reverse complement strand
CTAATATTTTAAATTAGCTCACCAAACCCTCTTAAATCTTATAGGTAGATAATTTTTTAAATTTAATTGGAAAGATTGCATATATAAAACGGTAACTGGGAACAACAAATACAATAGCTTAGAGTACTGATTAAAAGTAGAACATTAAAACATAAAATTAAAAATGAATGATAGAGAAAATAGAAGGTGATCTTATGTCAAAATTCGGTTTCCTACTCCCAATACCAGTCACACCTGTAAACAACTTATTAAAAATTGCAAAATTAATAGAGAATTCTGGTTTTGACTCTATATGGGTGCCTGATCATTTACTAATGATTCCACCTGGTATTGTTCCCGAAGCATTCAGCTTATTGAGTTCGATAGCAACTATAACTAAAAAAGTCAAACTAGGAACTTGCGTTTCTGATCCACATAGAAGGCATCCAGCAGTCTTTGCTCAGGAATCAGCAACAATAGATCAGATCTCAAAGGGAAGATTAATCGTAGGACTTGGTTCTGGAGAAGCAATGAACTTGAATCAATTTAACATACCTTGGAACAAACCCGTGTCTAGGATGAAGGAGTTCACTGAAATTCTGAGAAAATTGTGGAGAGATGACAGGATAAATTATGACGGAAAGTTCTGGAAATTAACTGATGCTTTACTTCAAATCAAACCAGTTAATAAAACAATTCCGATATATTTTGGAGCTAATGGTCCAAAAACTAGACAACTCACTGCTGAGTTAGCAGATGGTTGGTTACCCACACCTCGTCCACCAAAACTTTATAAAAAACATCTAAAAGAAATAGAAGATACAGCAAAAAGAATTAAGCGCACTCTTGATAATTTTGAATGTGGTATCTTAATTTACACAGCTATAGCTGAAAAATATGAAGAGGCATTTAAACAACTCGAAAAGATAAAGCCATTAATTGCTTTTTTTCCAAAAGTAATTGAAGAAGCCGGATATGATATTAGAATTCCAGAACATTTGGGGAAAAATCTATATTCTGAGATAATTTTAAGAGAGAGAGATATAAAAATTTTTGAAGAATTTGGGAATTACATTCCTAATGAGGTTGTTGAAGACTTTTCCATAGTTGGAACCCCTGAAGATTGTATTGAGAAAGTAGAGGAGTTTATCAAAGCAGGAGTTGAGCATTTTATTTTGATAAATATGGGACCAGATCCGAAATATGTTATGAATGTATATTCAAAAAAAATAATGCCAATCTTTAATGAATGTAAATTTGAATGATGTAGATGAATGCTGAAGGTGAGAATAATGATGAACGGAAAAGAATATATTGAAAGCTTAAGAAAATATAAACCCACAGTGTATTTTATGGGTAAAAAAATTGAAAATATCGCTGATGAACCGATGTTCCGTCCACACATTCACGCTGCAGCTATGACGTATGAACTAGCTCACGATCCTAAATATGAAGATGTAATGACTGCTATTTCACACATAACTGGGAAGAAGATAAACAGATTCACTCATATTCATCAAAGTATTGATGATCTTGTGAAAAAGGTAAAGATGATGAGGCTTTTAGCTCAAAAAACAGCAAGTTGCTTTCAGAGATGTGTTGGATTTGATGCTTTAAACGCATTATATATCACAACTTACGATATAGATAAGAAGTATGGTACAAATTATCATGAGAGATTTATAGATTATCTAAAATATATTCAAAAAAACGATCTAATGTGTGTTGGTTCAATGACAGATGTAAAAGGAGATAGAAGCTTAAGACCACATCAACAGAAGGATCCAGATCTCTATGTTCATGTTGTCGAAAAAAGTGAGGATGGTATTATTGTCAGAGGGGCTAAAGCTCATCAAACTGGAGCTGTGAATTCTCATGAGGTTATAGTAATGCCAACAAGAGCTTTAACTGCTGAAGATAAGGATTATGCAATCTCATTTGCCATTCCGATAGATACTGAAGGTTTAATAAATATATTTTCGAGGCAAACAAACGATACAAGAAGATTAGACGGAGAAATAGATTGTGGGAATGCTAAGTATGGGATAGTTGGTGGAGAAACATTAATGATATTTGATGACGTTTTCGTTCCTTGGGATAGGGTATTTATGTTCGGAGAATATAAGTTTGCTGGACAACTCGTTGAAACTTTTGCAACATTCCATAGGCAGAATTATGGTGGGTGTAAAGTAGGAGTTGCTGATGTTTTAATAGGTGCTACTGCTACTCTTGCAGAATACAACGGAGTTGCAAATGCACATCATATAGTAGACAAACTTACAGAAATGATACACCTGGCTGAAACTTGTTGGTGTTGTTCTCTCGCATGTTCATATGAAGGGCAAAAAACACCTTCTGGAGCATATATTCCGAATCCGATGTTAGCAAATATAACTAAGTTAAATGTCACAAGATTTCCCTATGAATGGTCAAGATTAGCTCAAGATATTGCTGGAGGTCTTATAATTACTGCTCCCTCTGAGAAGGACTTAAAAAACCCTGAGACGAGGAGATATATTGAGAAATATTTGAAAGGTGTTGAAAACGTTTCAACTGAAGATAGGGTGAGAATGTTCAGATTGGTTGAGAGTTTATCGATTGGTGCGCAACTTCCAGAGTCTATGCACGGAGCTGGATCACCACAAGCTCAAAAAATAATGATATGGAGAAGAGGAGATGTGAACAAGAAGAAAGATCTAGCTAAGGTTATTGCTGGTATAAAAACGGATGAACATTTTAAGTTGATAGTTGGGAAGAGTGAAAGAGAGTTTTTTGATATTATAAAAAACACTAGTAATAACTATAACTAATATAATTTACTTTTTATATAGATGTATATACATTTTAATTTTTTATTTAATTATTTAAATTTATTTGAAAATAATATTATAAAATATTATAATAATAAATAATAATTGATATACTTAAA
>WAJX01000188.1 GCA_015523665.1 Ferroglobus sp. | reverse complement strand
GTATTTTCTTGTGAAGTCTTATCTGTACTTTATCACATTCATGCTCAAAATGTTCAATTTCTGGGACTAGATTCATAGCATCTTGCACTTCTTTCTTTGTGAAGGATGCCGCTATAAGCCTTGCAACATGATCAACCAACTCTTCATATTTCATGACGGTTTTATTCACTTTCTCTAAAAGTTCAATTAAATCATCCCAAATCTCCTCTGAAATTTTTAATTCTCTATAAACGATCATATGTGCAGCATGTTCGCAATAATCTATTATACTATCCTGAGGTTTTAAGAAGTTTAACAAATCTTGTCTATCCACGGGTAACATCAATGACTTTGTAACATGAGTTCTAATCTCCTGTTTTAATAGATCAGCCTGATATTCCATGCCATCTATCTCTTCCTCAAGCTCTTTTACTTTTTCAAAATCTCTATTTCTACAAGCTTCAAACTGCTCCTTTAACTTTATTACTGCCTTCCCACAAAGCTCAGCATGTTTATGTAAAGCTTTGAAAGGCGAATATCCAAACACTTCTGTAACACTTCTTATGAACTTCATACAAATATCACCAATAACGTATATATTGATATAGTTAATCCTGCTGCAATTGGAACTGTTAAAAGCCAAGAAGCTATGATTCTCCTAACCACAGAAAAATCTACACTTGCAAGTCCACCAGCAAATCCAACTCCAATAACACTCCCAACTAATGTATGAGTTGTTGAGATTGGCATACCGAGAGAGCTTGCCAAAATTACTGTTGTTGCAGTTGCAAACTCAGCAGAAAATCCTCTAGTTGGTGTTAACTCAGTAATTCTTTTTCCAACAGTTTCTATAACCTTATAACCCCATGTAGCTATTCCAATAGCTATCCCCAGTCCACCAACTACTAAGATCCATATCGGAGTTTCTACACCAACATATCCCAAAGCTGCAGCC
Source organism: Ferroglobus sp. (assembly GCA_015523665.1). Lineage (GTDB taxonomy): Archaea > Halobacteriota > Archaeoglobi > Archaeoglobales > Archaeoglobaceae > WAJX01. The sequence goes on along the minus strand of WAJX01000188.1, from coordinate 4,583 downwards.
ATAGCTCCAGTTGCATTAGCGACATCATTGCTACCATGAGCAAAAGCTACATAACTGGCTGTTCCAACTTGAAGATACTTAAATACGTTCTCAACTAACTCTATATTAAATTTTTCAAAAAGAATAATTCTTATACCAGAAAAGATCAAAAATGCCATCGCAGCTCCCAATAATGGAGAGATTATCCAACTTGCAGTTATCTTATACATAACATTCCAATTTATCTCATTAAGAGAGATGACTTTCTGACTGACTGACGCGAGTCCAAAGCCTAACATAGCTCCAACAGCTGAATGAGTTGTTGAAACTGGTAGATGATAGTAAGTCGCTATCGTTATCCAAATCCCAGCAGAAAGAATTGCTGATAATGCTCCTATAACAGCCAATTCTGGTGGAATCGAGTCTATTGGAACTATTCCCTTAGCTATCGTATGTGTTACTTTTTTACCATAAAGAACCGCCCCAAGGAATTCCAAAATTCCTGCAATTATAATTATTTGTTTAAGTGTTAATGCCCTACTACCATAAGATGTTGCCATTGAATTCGCAGCATCGTTAGCACCAATATTCCAAGCCATGTAAATGCCTACTGCTATAGTAAGTAGTAACAAGAGAACCATGGCTTTACTTCACTCTTCACTATTTTACCCTTTCGAAATTGTTTATTATAAGTAAAATTAATTAAAATTAATTAATTTTTTATTTAATTTATAATTATTTTATTTAATTTTTTATTTAATTGTTTTATCCACATTCTCTTATCTTCCTTGATGAAGATAATTTTTACTCCATTCTTGTTTAATTCTCTACTTCTCTCAAGGTGTTTGACAGAAAAGATGGCTATCAGAATATAGTTTATATCTTCATGATCTTTTATAACCTCTTTACCTTTCTGAATTACTTTCAAATTATAACTCATCGAGCAGATCATCTTTCTCCAAAACTCTCTCTAAGGCTTTCAGTATCCTCTTTCAGGCTTTAACAACATCAAACATTTCCAGCAATGTTTTCTCATGAGCCTCAATTCTTTTTCTGCAATCCTTCTCTGAATTTTGCTATTTTATCTGGAAGGCTGTGATTGCAAGGCTGTGATTCGCTCATAATTTGCCGATGTCTTCATGATACTAGCAATAAAGCATAAATCATTGGCAATTGGCTGGTGTAATGCAACAGCCATTAAACAATCGTTATAACATCTGTGTTTAGCATATCAGCCTCTCTCTATTTCAGAAACTTCCTTCTTTCTTTGCGTCATCTTCATACATGGCATCGAGATATAAATTTATGGCATTCTTTGCCATTTCATGACGCTTGAAAAGTTTCAATTCTTGATCTTGTCAAGCTTCAAATCAAGAGCTTTCATTTTCAGATCTTTATTCAATCTCGTCTTCAACATCTTCAATTCTTCAACTCTCTCCAATCTTTTTTAAAAGCTCCTTAATTTTTCTCTCCAATTCATCAAAAACTCTCTCATAAACTTCTTTTGACTTTCCTTTCGGGTTCTCTATATACCACCTCTCAACATTTGGATGAGGAATGTTCACACATCTCGACTCATCGCAAACAGTTACAACAAGCTGAAAATCTTTCAGCTTAATCTCTTCAAGCCCAACAGGCTTTGTTTTCTCAATCTTGTAACCTCTGTTTCTGATAATTTCCAGTGTTATGGGATCTATTTCTTCTGCAGGCTCAATACCTGCACTTTCAGCTCTCCACCTTCTTGACAAGCCGTTGAATATTGCTTCAGCCATCACACTTCTGCAAGTGTTGTGAATGCATACAAACAAAATCATCCTATCCTCCTTAATAGATGTGCTTTAGTAAGCTTTTCCCTTAGATTCTCAAAAAACTTCAGCTGTTTTACCAAACTCAATTAGCACACTATTCAGAAGAAAGCAACGTAATCGCTAACTCCCAGCCTGCTGAATGTTGTGAGTAATGATTACAACAGTGTAATTCTTCCTGAGATCGATCAACAGACCTTCAATTTTTACTGCCAAGACTGATCAAGGGTCGATGTTGGTTGTTAAAAATATAACCTCTGGATATTGGTTGCTATTGCTTTTGCAATGCAGAATCTTTGTCGCTAACCACCACTTAAGCTCGTTTCGGCATGTTGAACTTGTCCTTCACCTCATCCTATAGAGTGGCCTTTTTTAGACTTTCCTTGACGATCCTGTCTATGGTTTTTCTTGTCTCTGAGTCCGTTTACCAAAGACCTATGACAAGCTATCGTGAATGCTCATTGTTGGAATGGATTCGGATGTTGAAAGACCTTCCGATCTTTCTCCCAACCCTGTCAGATCCATCTTAAAGAGCCTCTTTCATCTAATAAAACCCCCTATCTACTTCACATCATTTCTGAGCTCATGAAGTCTGTCAAGGCATCTAATAAACATGCTCTTTCTACATCTACTTGAATCAAGAATTACTGTTATTCTTTTTTCCTTAATTGTCATGTTGATATTCTTAAGGGCTTAAAACTCGTTATACCAAGCGTTTAAGTCTTTTACAATGATTTTGTCTTTCAATTTCCCTTCTCCCCTAGCCTGTATTTTGTTATCAGATTGATTGCAAAAAACCGAAATCATAAGAAGGAGTGAGCTAGTCAGGATAAGGAGAGATCACATAAACATATATTACGAGGGATAGAGTTGAAACTGGCTTGAAAACACTTTCCGCAAAATTTGGATTGCCAAAGGCTGTGAAAAGCAGTGGAACAGTCTCTCAAGATATCCTTGCAACTGTCAAAAGAGCCTCTAAGGCAATTGCTGACATGGAAGTTCGATAACTATGCTTGTTACAACTCTCCAATGCCCAATCTCTAAGCTTAAACCATTCCCTCTTACATCTTCGGGAATTAGCTTCAGTGCCTCCTCCATAGTTTTAATCATCATGGACACAGCAAGAATGCTTAAGACAAATGCTCAATTAAAGATGAAAATCCAAATCTTGTCACAATGAGCGTGTAGGCAAAGACTCCTGCAACTATGCTTGGCGTGCCCATGAATGTAATCATTCAGCAATCTTATCAAATCTTTCAACCTGCTCTCTGGGAATTCTGAAAGATATATGGCTGTTAGCAGAGCAGTAGGTACGCTGATGAGCGTTGTGAGAGATAAGAGTATTGTTTTCCCTGAATTGCATTTGCAACTTCTCATCATCATCCCAAGAAGTTTCGGTAGTGATGTGAAGAATTCTGGATTTAAATACTTCATACCATTTAGAACAGTTATAGTTATGATAGTGGTATAGTTATAATCAGCAGGCTTAGAATGCTATAAATAATCAGAGCATTATTCTTCAGCTTTCTCCTATTTCCACACTATCATCCTCCCTACAAGGTTTACAGCAAATGAGATAGGAAGTAGAAGAAGGGCAATGCTTATGAGGGATGAGCTCTACAATCCTCCTATCGTTCCACTTTGTTATCTTGCCAAAATATTATATCAGTCAGAACCTTCCCATTCAGTCTCAACCTACCATCAATGGGGAATTATAGGCTATTATAACAGCTCCTATGGTTTCTGGTATGTGTAAAATCTCTTTAGCTTTTTCAAACTCTTCTGGCTTCATTGGAGTATCGCTTGCTCCGAAATCCACTGTCTTTGCTATGATCTGTCTTATATACCTCCACCACCAATGCTCTGATAGTTTATGTTTACTTTTCCGCCTGTGATTTTACCATATTCATCAGCCCATTTTGCTATGAGGAGATAGAGAAATGTAGCTCCAGTAATTGTTATCCTTCTACCACTACTAATCACTACTAGCACATCCAGCAAAAAGGATTGCAAGAATGATCAAAAGTGCAAAGATTGTATTTTAACACTCTTTCTATGATTTAATGTGTGCTTGACATTATATTTAGTAATCTATATAATACTAGTATTATATATTGATCTATCAATCAGTATGTGTATATACATCTTAGAGGCTATGCTTGTTTCTTACACTTTAAACAAAGGTCCTTTGGAGTTGTTTGTGCTGTGAGATGTTAAAAATTGAGAAGCAAAATTGACAGATATTGGTTTTGTGAATTTGTAAATATAAAATAATAGAGACTAAAAAATTAAAAAATGATTTCAAAGAAATAACTATATGCCTCTAGAGCAAAGAAAGATTTTCATGAGCGCGAAAGTAGTTACATAGTAACACTTCCCAAGAACTGGGTTGAAAAATGTTTTAAAAGCTGGAAACAGCATTTTGATGGATATTGGTAAAGAGAATAACAATCCTAGCTGAAAAGCTGAAAAACATTCGAAGGAGGCAAAATTAAGGTTGATGGCTCAGTAGGCATATTGCCGAGAAAAATTATCTCCTACTACCTTGCCAGATACAAGAGCATTTTTGTGGAAATTGAAGAGAGAGAAGAGCGCATGATGGCAAAAGAAATGCTCGTAGGGGCAGAAATTCTTGAAGATTATGGAGACAGGATAAAGATAGGGTATTTCTCGATGAATCAAGATTCAAGACCGAAGACTTGCTTGAAAAAATGGCTAATATCTGTATATCCATGCTTAAGACTTCTCAAGAGTTGTAGCTAATTTTGATGCTAATATTTGCTCTTCAATTCTTTTAAG
>WAJX01000187.1 GCA_015523665.1 Ferroglobus sp. | reverse complement strand
AGCTTATAGTCTTGTAGATGTAAATAAGATTAAAAACATCGCCTCCCCAAAAACTTTTCTTGATGTAGAGATTGAAAAATTCAATATAAAAAGAATAAGAAGAATTACGAACGAGAGAGAAGCTGAATTTGTGGTTATACCCGCCTTGGATAGCTATTATAAATAATATAGATAAATAAATAAAATAAAAATAAAATAATAACCCAAAATTAAATCAAAAAGGTAGAGTTAAATCGTTAATGTAAACAATCTCATTCCCCAACACCCCTCAAAACCTTTCAACAGAAACTTTCTAAGAAACGCTGATAAAGATCCCAAGTCCATCAAAATTGAAACTCATTGTAGCTTACATACACAACCCAACAAACTCATCAACAATAGGTTAAGCTCTGCTCACTCTGCCTTACTAACCCAAAATACACCTCTCTTTCCATTGATCTAAAGAAAGTCTTGCCAAGGTTGTCAGTCTATTCTTCATCAAGAGCTCTTTAAGCTCATGCTCAGCTATCTTTTGTTATCGTTTCGTTATTGTCTCACCGAACTGTCTCAAGCTCAACAATACTCTCATTGGAATGTATATTCAAACTCCTTCCAGTACTAACCACGTTTCAGTTTATAGTTGGACTAAAAACTTCATAGGAGTTTGAAATAAAAAATAATAAATAAATAATTAACTATCTTTTATCTTTATTTCTCTATAAAGCATTTCTATAAGCATTTTCAGTCTATGTTGCAAGCTCATAATTTTTCATTTTATTGTTCATCATTTCTTCACCAACATATAACGAGCTCATAGTTGTGGGAAAATTGTTTTTATCAGCTTTTTTGGTGAATTGCTTAATTATATTTTTTAATTATATGTTTTTAAGCTAAGACTATTCATATCTGTTGGCTTTGGTTTTGTTGGTTGTTTAAGCTTAGATCTTTACACATTCTCGTTTGTTTTTTAGTTGATATGTTCTTATAGTATTAATATGCTGTTAATTTCTCTTTATTGAGTTGATAATCCTTTTTCTTGTTGACTTTTCTTTATAGGTGTTAGTTGTGAGGATTTTGATTAATCAAATTCAATACTACATGAAAAGTTAATATAAACCAAATAAACCAAAAACCAAATAAACTAACAAATACCGGTTTTTTCTAAAACTATCTCAAATTCATCTTTGTTTGGATTCACATCCTCAAGAATTGTATACCTTCTCCTCCTTATTCTCTTAGCATAAATTAACGCTTCAATTATCTGTTCTTTAGTCAAACCAATCTCTTTTGCTTTCGTTGGAGCTTGAGCTTTCTCTAAAGCATTTTTAACAGCTTCCCAATCTCCAATACCATAGTATTTTTGATGAAGATATTCTATTACTATCGCTCCAATTCCAACTTGTTCTCCATGCAATGCATTCCCATAACCTAGATAGTCGAGGGCGTGGCTAAATTTATGCTCCGCTCCACTGGCAGGCCTACTTCTACCCACAATAGATATTGCAACACCACTTAATATCAACCCTCTAACAAGCATTTCTAATGTTGTTAAATCTCTAAAATCTATAGATTCCAAATTGAGCATAAGTCTTGAAGGTAGCACAGCCATTGAAGCAGCAACCTCATTGTAATCCTCTCCTACCTTATCATTTGCAAGTTTCCAATCCTTAACCGCTGTTATATTTGAGATCAAATCACCAAATCCAGATCTAAGAAATCTCACAGGACTTTTCCTCAATATGGTTAAGTCCGCGAGAACTGCTGTAGGAGGTCTGGTAGATATTGAAACAGGTTTTCCCTTTTCTTTAAAACTAGCAACTGGAGATGCTATTCCATCGTGTGATGCAACTGTTGGAATGCTGATGAAAGCAACATTTATCTCAGAAGCTATAACCTTGCCAACATCTAAAACTTTCCCCCCTCCCACTCCTAAAACCGCATCTATATCAGCATAACCAACTGCTATCTCTATATTTCTAACCTCATCCATACTCGCATTACTTATGAAGATCTTTTCAGCAATTAAATCAACAATTTTCTCCTCTATCTTAGCTCCAGCAACATTATAAGATGTCTTACCAGTTAAAAAGAGGATATTCGAAAAATCAAAATGTTCAAGAACATCTCTAATTCTTTTTCTAGAGCTTTCACTTATCTCGACATGGCTGGGTAGTTCTGCAATTTTAACGAATTCTGCTCTATATCTTTTCATTTAAAAACACCTCAGAAAATCTCTCTTGCCAAAACTCTCAATCTCTCTATTCTCTTCTCAACAGGAGGATGAGTCGAGAATAGAGAGAGGAGAGTTTCACCACTTATAGCAGGAATTATAAAGAATGCGTTCATCCCCTCATATCTGGCTTTTTGTTCTGGATGTATAAATTTCATCTTCCCACTGATTTTCGCTAAAGCTGAAATCAAAGATTCTGGTTTTCTTGTTATGATGGCGCTCCCCTCATCCGCTGCAAATTCTCTAAATCTGCTTAATGCCATCACCAATAGATAGCTTATCAACCATACTATTGCAGATATAAGCATTATAATTATAGATGTGCCACTATTCCTTCTATCAGAAAACATTCCCATGAACATGGCCCACCTCATTATGAAAAAAGCAACAGTTGATAAGAAGCTTGCAACCGTTATAGCTACTACATCCCTATTTTTTATATGAGTGAGCTCATGAGCTATAACAGCTTTTAATTCCTCTTTATTTAACATTCTCATAAGCCCAGTTGTAACGGCAACAACAGCTCTTTTTGGACTGATTCCAGTTGCAAATGCATTCGGAATTTCAGTATTTACAATCGCAACTTTTGGCTTTGGTATTCCTGCTGTGTATGATAACTCTCTCACAATTGAGTGTAATTCTGGATATTCCTCTTCACTAACAATTTTCGCTCCTGTTGAGAATAAAACGAGTTTATCTGATAACATAATCTGAATTAATAAAAAGATGCCGACAAATAAAGCTATGCCAGTAATACTAAAACCGTAATTACTCATTATCGTTATAAAGGCAAAGTATACTAATGCGAGGAGGAACCATGTAAGGAGGATTCTAAGCCTAAGTGCACTTCTTACTGATACCATGTTTTAAAATTAATCTGACTGCTTAATAAGAGTATCCCTTTATTTAGACTTATATACCCATATAGTT
>WAJX01000186.1 GCA_015523665.1 Ferroglobus sp. | reverse complement strand
GATCACAGAAGCACTGGTCACTAAACAACTTTTCACAGAAGTGCTTAAATCAGTAACTATGTTATCACTTATCTAATCAAATATATATTTTTAATATCTTTATTTGATCTTTACTCTCAAGTTTTTATTTTCATAGTATGATTTTATATTTTTAAATAAAATAACAAATAAGAAATTAACACTTAAAATTTGGGAGATATCATTAATTCACGGATTTAAGTCGAATGATCTCTCTTTAAGAGTATTATATTTTATGAATAATAATATTTATTAAGGTTTTTAATTTTTAATATTGACAATAAGAAATTATATGTTATCTTTATAAAAGATGATAATCACTTTTATTATGGTTAATTCTATCTAAATCTTTTTAATGAAATTTATCAGCGATAAAATTTTTATTTATAAAAATAAAATTTGTATCTTATATTATATCCCAAAAAACTTATAAAATCAAATTCCTTTCATTGAGAATGTTCTTTTCAGAGATATACGAAAGCTGGAGAGAGATACAATATGAGAAGTATGAAAAGATATTTGAGGAGATTAAAAATGTTAATCTCACTCTTGGAAAGCTGATATTGGATCTCGGAGCTGCAAATGGATTTCTAACTGATTTCATCTCAGAGAGATTTATTAATGTGGAGATAGTGGCTTTGGATGTAGATTTTAGAGCTTTAAAAGAGAACTCTTCTGAGCATAAAATCTTGGCAGATGGTAATAGCTTACCCTTTAAAGAGGGGATATTTGATACACTTTTCTGTATCGATGTAATCAGTCTTCTCAGGAATTTAGATAGCTTGGATCTCAGTTGTGTTAAAGATAAAGGAGTGGTGATTTTAGCACTTCCAAAAAGATATAGAGAAGTGTTTTTGAAATTGCTATCCCGTCTATCCTATGAAGATTGTGAGATTGTTAAGAAATTTGAAATAAACGGAAGTGAAAGAGAGGTTGTTGTAATTCTGAAAAAGAATGGTAAACTTTAAATCTATCGCTCTTGAAAAGAGAGCAATGTCGCAAAAACTTGAGAGATATTGGCATATTCCATTCATAATCCTTGCAGTCATCCTCGGCCTTTATTTCAGAATAGTAAATCCCTGGAACTCTGTTTTCGTTCCTTGGATAGAAGGAGCAAGACTTAGCGGGAATGATCCATGGTATTACTTTAGGCTTATCGATTCAACTATTCACAACTTTCCTAATAGGATATGGTTCGATGCTTTTACAAAATATCCGTATGGAACTTATCTGCATTTCGGCCCTTTCCTAGTTTATTTGAGTGCGATAGTCTCTATGATAGCTGGAGCAACAACTCCAGAGCAGATACGCTCAGTTATTGTGTTTATCCCAGCGATTGCTGGTTCGTTGTTGGCTTTTCCTGCATATTTACTTGTTAAAGAGATCTTTGGAAAGAAAGCTGGAGTTATTGCATCACTTCTGATTGTAATGATCCCTGGTCAGCTAATGGCGAGGAGTGTTTTGAGCTTTAACGATCACCATATATGGGAAACATTTTGGCAGCTCTCAACGCTAGCTTTATTCGTTGCTTCAATAAACGCTTGGAAAGGAGATGAGATTAAAAATTTGAAAGATAAGAAACTGATTTATCCTGTTTTAACTGGAATTGCATTTGGTCTTTACCTAGATACATGGGCTCCAGGATTTATTGTAGGCCTTATGATATTGCTTTACACATTCTTTGTGTACCTATTCAAAAAATGGATGAATGTTGATTTAAAGAGCTTGACGCTCATTAACATAATCAGCTTTGGAGTAGCAGCTATTCTGTATCTACCATTTGCTTTCATATACCCTAAGCTGAGCACAACACATTATTCTGTATTTCAGCTGATAGTGATTTTGGGAGCAATTTTCATATCTGCAATCTTTTATCTGATATATAAGCTGGAAAAGAGAGGATTTTACAGTAAAATAGGAATAAAGGAAGATTATGCATTTCCAGCCACTATAATAATCATATCGGCATTTGTAATTATTGGAATAGCGAGCATTTCACCAGATCTTATGACTCAGCTTGGCAAAATAGTGAGAGTTATCCAGCCAAAGGGTGGAGCTTTAACGATAGCTGAAGTTCAACCATTCTTTACAATGGGTGGGAAGTTTAGCTTGGCTCCAGCATGGGATAACTTTAGCATGACTTTCTTTTTTGCAATTCTCGGGATTATTTATGTTCTCTATAGACTTTTTAAGGAGAGGGAAAGCATATACCTTCTCCTTTTAATATGGGGAATAGCGATGCTTATAGCACTAACCGGACAGAACAGATTCGCTTATTACTTCGGAGCAGTCTCAGCTATATTTGCTGCAATAATAACAGATGCGGTATTGAGAAAACTCAGATTTTATGAATACATCAGAGCTGGTTTGGAAGATAATAAGAAAGAGATGAAGAAAATAGGAAATGCAAGATTTGTAACTGGAATTCTTATCTTGCTAATCTTGTTTTACCCAACATTTAATTCAGCAAACATTCAAAGTAAGTATTCAGCTGGAGGTGTGAATAAGCAATGGTATGAGGCTCTATCATGGATGAGAGAGAACACTCCTGGAAAGGAGATTTATGATGAATTTTACTATCAGCTCTACAAGCCATCTGATGCAAAACCCTATCCTTACTATCCCCAAGGAGTATATGGAGTGATAAGCTGGTGGGACTATGGACATTGGATAACAGCGATAGCTCACCGCATTCCTATAGCAAATCCATTCCAGCAGGGGATAGGAAATAAATACAACAACATTCCTGGAGCAGCTCCATTTTTCACAGCTTTTAATGAAACTTATGCAAATAGTATAGCTGATGAACTGGGAGTTAAATATGTTGTTAGCGATGTTGAAATGGCAACAACAAAGTTCTATGCTATGGCAACATGGGCTGAGGGAGATATAGATAAGCCTTGGCAGATATATTATGCTGGAGTTGGAAGAGTCTATCAAGACATGAAAGGGAGGATTGGCATATCCCTAACTGAGCTTCTCCCTCCGAATGTTAGACCTATAATGAGGATAACGATACCCAGCTTGAATTATTACAAGACTATGGAAGCGAAGTTCCACATATTTGATGGGAGGGGATTGAAGCATTACAGAATGGTCTATGAGAGCGAGAGCTCTAGAGGTAGTCTTAGCGGGGCTTATGAATTTTTGTATAGGGTTGTGTATAACAAGTTTCATTCAAAGGAATTAGGATACAAAATTGATGAGATGTCAACAGGTTATGTTAAAATATTTGAATACGTTAAAGGAGCTGAGATAACTGGAAAGGCTAAAGAAGATGTTGTTGCAAAAGTGAAGATAGAGACTAATCATGGAAGAGTGTTTGAATACGTTCAAAAAGCTAAAGTTGAAAATGGAACTTACAAATTAATCTTACCCTATGCTCAGAATACAACTTATCCGGTAAAGCCGATTGAAGATTACACGATCATTTCGGGAAACATCACTAAGCGGATAAGTTTATCAGATGATGATGTTGAAAATGGAAGAAAGATAGTGTTGGATTTGATCTGAAATGCAGGAGATCATATCTGAAGTTTCAAACATTCTTGCTGGGAGGATAATTATAAGCGAATGGGAGTTAGAAAGGATTATTTTAAGAGCTTTATTGAGGAGATTAAAGCTGAGAGCTATAGGTTATAAGTATGAGGATGTGGTTGAAGAAATAAAAAACAGCTTTATTTCAGAACCATTAAGTCTGAAAAATATACATTTCTCTGAAAAATTGGAGATCCAAGGAGAAATCTTCTTCCACATCCATACACATTTTCCTGATGAAGAAGAGATTAAGAGAGTTTATAAGGAGATGATAAAGTCAAAGAGATTTATAGATAGTACTTTCATCTTTAACAGAATCATGGATAATTTTTTCGAAGGTTATTCAATTAAAGAGGGACTTTTGAGAGAGTATATCGGAAAATATAGATATGCTGTTTCATACTCGCTTTTAGAGGATGTTGAGTTGGATTTAGAGACTCATAAGGAGATAGCTAAGGAATATCCTGGGGAGTATGTTATTGTTGTCCCAACCGAAAGGGAAGTTCAACCATTCATCAGATTCTTTAAAAAATACTCGGAAATTGTTAAGAGTTTAAACATAAAGATATGGGTTGCAGATGCTGAAAAAATCTATGTAAATCCATTTATAGGTTATCCGAGGGACATTAAACTATGGAAAAAGTTTAAAAATCCAAAGTCCGCTTCGATGATAAGCTCTCTGTGGAGAGGGAAGGTTGATAAGATAGATTAATTTTTTGTTATTTTTGTTTGGTATGTGATCAGATTTGTAAAAGTAATGAGAGGCTATTATGTAGGATGATTGTGATTAGGTGTGATGTGAAGTTGATATAACTTAATATCATATCAATTAAAATTAATCATTAGTTAGTAATTTTATTTGGTTATTTTATATGTTGACTTTATAATTATTTTATGTTTGATTTAAATAAAATTTATATAATATTTAGTATTTATAATGCCACATTTAATGACATTTAAATCAGCTAAGAACATAAAAGGTCTTAATTATTGTATTGTTTAAAAATATAATTTGCTTATTAATAAATTATCTTAATTAATAAAAATATTTTAATAACTCTGATCATATGCTTAATTTCAATAAAATTTAATTCTAATTATTTTAATTATTTTTCACTCTACCTCAATCCCTCTAATCCAGGGCATCATTTTCCTAAGCTTTTCTCCAACCTTCTCAATTGGATGCTCCTTTTCCATCTCCAAAAGCTTTGTAAAACTGGGTCTGCCAGCTATATTTTCGAGAATCCACTCTCTAGCGAACTCTCCTGATTGAATTTCTCTGAGAATTTTTTTCATCTCATCTCTTACGTTATCGTTTATCACCCTCTTACCTCTTGTCATCCCTCCATACTTTGCTGTATCACTTACAGAATACCACATCGCATAGATACCACCTTCGTATATCAGATCGACTATCAATTTAAGTTCATGGAGAGCTTCAAAATAAGCCACTTCTGGCTGATACCCAGCTTCAACAAGAGTTTCAAATGTCGCTTTAATCAGTTCAGCAACCCCTCCACAAAGATCAACCTGTTCACCAAAAAGATCTGTTTCTGTTTCTTCTTTAAATGTTGTTTCAATAACTCCAGCTCTTGTACAGCCGATCGCCTTGGCATATGCTAAAGCATAACTTAAAGCTTTTCCTGTAAAGTCCTGATGAACAGCAATTAAAGCTGGAACACCTTTTCCTTCTGTATACATCCTTCTAACTATGTGTCCAGGACTTTTAGGAGCAACCATCGTAACATCAACATAAGTTGGTGGTATAATCTGATTGTAATGGATATTGAAACCATGTGCAAACATTAACATATCTCCTTCTTTCAAGTTCTCTCTGATGAATTTGTTATAGACTGCGGGTTGGACAGTGTCTGGAATTAAGAGCATAACAATATCGCTCTTTTTCACAGCCTCTTCAACTTCAAAAACTTCAAACCCATCATTTTCAGCTTTTTTCCAACTCTTACTTCCTTTATAAAGTCCAACAACAACATCAACTCCAGAATCCCTAAGATTTAAAGCGTGTGCATGTCCCTGACTTCCGTATCCTATTACCGCCACTCTCTTACCATTCAAAAGTTCTTTATCTGCATCCTTGTCATAATATATCTTAGCCATACAAGCAATGTAATCTGTGGAGATATGAATTTTACTGAAATCTAACTTGCTTAGAAATTGAGTAAGAAATGATATGACGTTTTAAATCTTAGTTTTATCAATTTATACTATATGATATATAATAATTAAATATATAATAATTGTTTATTAATTATTACTATAACCATTTACATCTAACAATCTTGTTGAACAAATAATAGAATATGAAAGGTATACGTGAAGCTTAACACTAAAGCGAGTCAATTTGAGCAAGATACGAAGTGTCAAAACCGCACATTTGTTATTAAATAAGTACTTAAACATTTTTTATTTCATTAATTAACTTTTTTAGTTCCTCTTCATTAGAAATAAACTTTTTTATTCTTCCTTTTAGAGCATCATATGTGTCAATTCCCCATTTAACATAAACCCTCTCTCCTTTCTTTATTTTACTTTTTATTAGATTTAATCCTGCAACAGGAGGGAGAGGCCTACTATTAATGTAAAATACGCCATATACTCCACTTCTTGTTAATTCTTCAAATTCTTTCCTTCTCTCTATTTTTTGTTTGCTCGGTTCAACTTCTTTAGATATGTCTTTAAAAACTTGGTCGTAATCAGGGATGTATTTCATTAGGTCATTTTCAATGAGTTTTTCTCTAATTTTCTCCTTTTTAAGTCCTAATTCAATTAATTCCGCGATTCTATCTAATGCAATATGATTAAAAGTAGCTTTAATGCCTTCTTCTCCAAATCTATTTGTTATTTCAGCCAATTCTGAAGTAACTATCCCGTAATAACCACCAAATAAAGGCTGTCTTAACTTTCCAGACTCAAACAAATCTCTCGCCCATTTCCATTTAAGAAGGTTATCCACTATGTCATGAGGGGGAGAGTCTATTATCTTGTTAACCCCTTTGCATACCTCTTTTCTCACTCCTAAAGCTTGGCACCATTTTTCATGTATTTTCCAGCTAGGTATATCTATCATCCTTTTAGATTTTTATGAAGGCAATTTTATTTAACGTTTATGAATATGCGGAGTGTAAGCATGGTTGGAACATTTAGGCAAATGAAATAAGCTGTACATCACTCGTTGCAGTATGATAGCATCAAAGCAAACGTTTCGAGTGGAGAGTGTTAGATGTTATAACTAATATCTTTTTTCTAACTTAACGTTTATCATGTGAAGATTTCTGAGGGCGTATGTTTTCCTTTAATTTATCCTAATTTTTGGTATTTCCCCTTTTGCTCATTCTTTATAGTATTTTGAATGAATTTGAATAACTCCTCCAACATGTCTTGCATTTTAATATAATGCTATAGTGTCCATAATCTGATAATATAACAAATCAGAGTTTTATATTTTGATATTTTATATTTTGGAATCCTTCTTAACTAAAATATAAACCAATAGCAACTCGATGGAAAATCTTCAGAGTTGAATATTTCTTTACCTTTATTATATACTCCTATATATTATTCCTTCTCGAAAAAACATATGTAGAGCATCTCTGCATGATACGTTTTTGGGATGTATCTTTTTCCATATCGTTTTAGTAATGTGAGATTCTTCTCTGAATGCCTCATGAATTATGTCTTGAGATAGTCGAATCATCTTTAAAATCTACCAGTAAATTTGGTAATTCTATTGTTTCTGTGAGTAACTATAGAGATGTTAAAAGGCTTAACAATAAATGTTGGGGATTGATCCTATTGAAGAAATATTGACGGATAAACTTTTATGTAATCATTCATTATTATTTCATTTATTATTACTCAAAAACTCTTTAATCGCTGCTTTAAGCTTATCCGCAATAATTCTCCCATCAACTTTCCCTCTATACTCTTTCATAACAACTCCCATCAATGCTTTAAAAGCACTCTCTCTCCTCTCTCTAACGAAGTCTGCTCTCTCTTCAACAACCCTCTTTATAAACTCATCAACTCCCTCAGCTTTCCCAATTCTTCTTTCTAACTCATCCATACTAACTTTCTCTTTACAGAGTATCCTCAAAGCTTCTTCAGCCCCCTCTTTTGCAATCCTTCCCTGTGAGATCAACTCAAGAACGCATCTAAAATCGTTCTCAGTTAGGTTTTCTATATTCAATCCATCCTTTTTTAACTGGGAAGGTAAGATGTGGAGAAGCTTAGCAACAGTAGTA
>WAJX01000185.1 GCA_015523665.1 Ferroglobus sp. | reverse complement strand
TTAGAAGATATGAATCCATCTAAAGGGAAAAAAGAAACCACAGATCATCCACCAATTTACCCTACTGCTGTTGCAGAGAAAAGTGAATTATCTAAAGATGAATGGAGAATATATGAATTGATAGTGAGAAGATTTTTAGCCTCTTTAGCTCCAAATGCGATATGGAGAATTAGAAGAACTTTAATCGATGTTAATGGAGAGATGTTTACATCTTCTGGGAGAGAACTAATAAAAAAAGGTTGGAGAGAAATTTATGTATATGTTAAATCAGAGGAAAGTTATCTACCTTATTTGAGAATTGGAGAACGAATCAGAATTCTCTCTAAAAAATTACTTGAGAAAGAGACAAAACCCCCCTCTCGCTACTCTTCAGGGAGTTTAATAAAGCTTATGGAGAGATTAAATCTTGGGACTAAATCTACTAGGCATGAAATAATCAAAAAGCTGTATAGCAGAAAATATGTACAAGGAAACCCTCTTATTCCAACTGAAACGGCTTTTGCGGTTATAGATGCTTTAAAAAAATGTGCAGAGACTATAACTCTTCCTGATATGACATCAAAACTTGAGATTGAAATGGATGGTATAGAGGAGGGTAGGATAAGGCAGGAGGATGTGGTTAGGGAAAGTAAGAACTTTCTTGAGAAAATCTTAAAAGCTGTTAATGTTGAAGAATTGTCAAAAACTTTAAAAGAGGGTATAAGAAGAGATAAAATACTTGGAAAATGTCCTAAGTGTGAGGGAGAGTTAGTTATAAGAAAAGCGAGAGGGAAATTTGTGGGATGTTCATCTTATCCGGATTGTAAATTCAGTTTACCTCTACCTAAAAAAGGAAAATTGAATGTTATTTCAAAAGAATGTGATAAACATAAGATGAGGATGATAAGAATTAAACAAAAAAACAAAAATTGGACTTTTTGTCCTTATTGTAATTATCTAGAATGGATTAACAATCGTTAATGGCTAATCATTGACACATATTAAATGTCCAAGTTTCTCCTTTTTAGCTTTTAAGTAATTTAGGTTCTCATCACTCGGTTCAACCTCTATCGGTTCTCTAACAACTTCAAAACCGTAAACTTTAAGCTCTTCAATCTTTTCTGGATTGTTTGTCATGAGTTTTACCTTTTTTACTCCTAAATCCATGAGAATCTGGGCTGAAATCCCATAACTTCTCATATCTGCTGGAAACCCCAATTCTATGTTTGCTTCAACGGTATCTTTTCCTTCTTCTTGGAGTTTATAGCTGATGAGCTTATTTATCAATCCAATACCTCTACCCTCGTGTCCACGCATGTATATCAAGATGCCCTTTCCTTCTTTATCTATCTTTTTTAATGCTTTTTCGAGTTGATCACCACAATCACATCTCAAAGAATGAAAAACATCTCCGGTTAGACATTCAGAATGAATTCGGACTGGAACCTCTTCCAGTTCTTCACCTTTCACAAGTACGATTATTTCACCTATTGGAGTTTTATATCCCATAGCTTTAAAAGTTCCATAAAATTTCGTGGGTAGAGTTGCTGTTACAACTCTCTCAACAAGTTTACCTTCTTTCAATCTCCTAGAGATTAGATCTTTAATTGAAAAGATCTTGATTCCATATTTTTTTGCAATTTCAATAGCATAGTTCTTGTCTGCTAATTCTCCATCTTGGTTTAAGATAAATGCGTAAACAGCAATTGGATTGAATCCATTAAGTCTGGCGAGATCTATCGATGCTTCTGCAAATCCAGGTTTTTCAAGAACCCCACCACTTTTAGCCTCTTCAATAAATATCTTTCCAGGAACAACTATTTGTTCAGGTTTCAATTCCCCTTTGGCTAATTTCTTTATGAAATCAGCTCTACTTGATGCCCCATTACTTTTAAATCCTATTGGAATGTAATTCATCTTTGAAAATTTAAATCTGTTTAAATTTAATTCTACTATTTTATCCCAAGGCATTGCCACTTTTATCTCATCACAATTCTTGAGGAGGAAGTTTATCATCTCTTTATTTGTGGATTCAGCAGGAAAAGTAATTATTGCTCTATCATTATTATAAACTATAGATAATTTCATGATTTAAATCCTGCTTATACTGAATAAATAGTTTTTGAGAAAATGTTTTTGAAGAGTTAAGAACTTTTAGCTCCCCCTTCTTTAATCATCCTCTCATAATCTTCTTTACTCATTTCAAGTATGAAAGTTCCGATATAGCCACAACTCTTACAAAGGTATTTGCCAGTATATCCTCCTGTATCTAATTCAACATCTGTTGATTTACATACAGGACAAACCAGTAAATTTGACATATCTTTTGGTATCAGCTGCTAAGTATAAATTCTTTACTAAGTATTTTTATTAATCTAATAATAAAATAGATCAATAAATTAATTTTTTATTAATGTTTTCTTAGCGGTTTTTATTTTTATTTTTTACTACTAATTTTAAAATTTTTATTACTTCGTTTTAAGAAAATAATAATTCATAATAAGCAAATTTTATATAATTTGTTTTTTAAATGATTAAATAAGGTGAAAAATTATGAAGGTGAAAAAAGTTGAGAGAAGAAAAACGGGAACTTGCAAGTGCAACGTCTCATGTTGAGGATTTGGTGAGAGATATATGTTTAATCTGTGATTTTTATAAACCAAGAGAGCAGAGATTAGAGTGTGGAGCTTATAAAATACTAAAGTATTTGGTTACCTTAGGAAAGCTTAGTGAGGAGGACTTAGTTCTTGCATCTCAGGCTTGCAGAAAGGATACTTCTGAGGAAATTTGATAAACCTTTCGCTTACAATGCAAAAACTGATGAACTCTACGAGCTTGACTACGATGCTTTAAACTTTTTATTTTTATGTGATGGTAGAAATTTTGAAGAAGTTGAAGAAAACCTTCTCAACTTCCTCATCAATGAAGGAATTGTTGAGATAAGTAAAAAGCCGAAGAAAAATGAGATAATATCTCC
>WAJX01000184.1 GCA_015523665.1 Ferroglobus sp. | reverse complement strand
ATGCTGGGAGATACGCTTTGATAGTAAGTTAGGGTTGGATGTGATGTTAAGATTGCCTGAAAGACTCAGAAAAGATCTTTCGAAGTCTTACGGAAAGCTTTATGAGGGAGAGGGAGTTGAGTTAATTAAGAAGATTGATGAGATCAAAAAGTCAAGATATTTAGCGTGCATAGGAGATTTAGTTTGTTATTATACTTTAAAAGCTGGGATAAAGCCTAATATAGTGATATATGATCTAAAGACTGAAAGGAAAGAGCTTTCAACGAAACTTAAAGAAGAATTGCTCTGTTTAATTAAAGATTACGAAATCAGAAGAGTTAAAAATCAACAGGGAACTATTAGTGAAGAGTTAGTATATGAGATAGTCTATGCGATTAAAAATTTAGGGAAAAGAGAGGTTGCAATTGAGGTTAGAGGAGAGGAAGATTTGGCTTCACTTCCACTAGCATATCTTATGCCTGAAGGATCTCTGATACTATATGGTATCCCGTCTAGAGGGGTGTCAGCATACATTGTTAAGAAAGAGGAAAAACCTCTAATACTCAAGTTAATCGAGGGTATGGAGAGAGATGAT
Source organism: Ferroglobus sp. (assembly GCA_015523665.1). Lineage (GTDB taxonomy): Archaea > Halobacteriota > Archaeoglobi > Archaeoglobales > Archaeoglobaceae > WAJX01. Next base: position 5,709 of record WAJX01000184.1, on the reverse strand, counting down.
GAGGATGAAGTAATTTTGATTATAAAGAAGGGGGTGAGTGAATGGAGATAATAGTTGAAAAAGATAGAAGTAATCCTCTGCTAAAAAGAAGGGAGATATACTTTAGAATTAAATATAATGGGATAACTCCATCAAGAAAAGATGTAAGAGAAAAAATCGCTGGGCTTTTTAATGCAAGTCTTGACAGAATAGTCATAAATTGGATAAAGCCTGAATTTGGTAAATGTGAAGCTATTGGATATGCGAAGATATATGAGAGTGTTGATGATATGAGGAATATAGAGAGTGAGCATATAATTAGAAGAAACTTTCCAAGTGAGGAGGGAGAATGATGGGAATTTCTAGTTTTTATGAGATAAAAGGAGAAAAAATCATCAGAAAGAGGAAATTTTGTCCGAGGTGTGGAGAAGGAGTTTTTATGGCAGAACATAAAGATAGAAGAACTTGTGGAAAATGTGGATATACCGAATTTAAAACTCAGAAATGATCGCGTTGGGTATAGAAGGCACAGCTTGGAACTTAAGTATAGGCGTTGTTGATGAAAATAGGGTAATTTTAGTTGAAGATAGGCCATATATTCCTAAAGAGGGAGGAATTCACCCAAGAGAGGCATCACAACATCATGCTGAAGTTATCGGAGAACTTATAAGATCTGTTTTTTCAAAAATACCTCCACAAAAAATTGATTTAGTAGCATTCTCTCAAGGTCCGGGATTAGGGCCTTGCTTGAGGATAGTTGCTACTGCAGCAAGAGCCCTTTCATTAAAGCTCAACATCCCACTTATCGGTGTCAATCATTGTCATGCACACGTTGAGATAGGAAGATGGATGTGTGGTGTGAGTGATCCAGTGGTTCTTTATGTGAGCGGAGGGAATAGTCAAATAATATCCAAAAAAGGAGGGAGATATAGAGTTTTTGGAGAAACTCTTGATATAGGGATTGGAAACGCTTTAGATAAGCTTGCTAGGTATATGGGATTACAGCATCCAGGTGGGCCTAAAATAGAGAAGCTTGCAAAGAATGGGAGAAAATATCTTAAGCTTCCCTATGTTGTTAAAGGAATGGATTTCTCGTTTAGTGGATTAGTAACAGCATCACAAAAGCTCTATGATAGGGGGGAGAGGAAGGAAGATATAGCATATAGTTTTCAGGAAACAGCCTTCTCAATGCTTGCAGAGGTTTCGGAAAGAGCGATGGCTTATCTGGAGAAAGATGATCTCCTACTCGTTGGTGGTGTTGGAGCTAATAAAAGGTTAAAAGAAATGCTTAAAATTATGTGTGAAGATAGAGAAGGTAACTTTTATGCTCCTCCTACAGAATTTATGGGAGATAATGGAGCTATGATTGCATATACTGGGTTGAAATTATTTCTTAAAGGGAGAGAAACGTCAATTGATGAATCTTTTGTTAAACCAGATTATAGAATTGAAGAGGTTGAACTTTAATTAATGTTAGGGTTTATGAAGGTTAAGAGATATATAGGTGGAGAAGCTGAAGTTATAATTTCAGAAGTTGTTGAAAAGATAAGGAAACCAAAGAGATATAGGATTCCAGAAATAGATGAGGAGTTAAGGAAAAAGAGAACTAGAAGTGAGGTTAGAATAATGGCAATGGCGAGAAAAGTGGGGGTAGCTACTCCAATAGTGTTGGATGTGGAAGGAGATAAGATAATAATGGAGAGAATTGAAGGAGAAGCTGTAAAAAACGTTATGGATGAAGAAGTAGCAAGAAAAATTGGTGAGGCTGTAGCTAAGTTACACAGAGCTGGGATAGTCCATGGAGATTTAACTCCTATGAACATGATATATAACAATGGCAAGCTATATTTTGTTGATTTTGGTTTAGCCTTTCATACACATGATATTGAGGCTAAAGGTGTTGATATACACGTTTTCTTCGAATCTCTTAAAGCTAGTTTTGAAAATTGGGAAAAACTGAAAGATGCTTTTATTGAGGGATATTCATGTTATGAGAGAGCTAAAGAAGTTTTAGAGAGAGTAAAGGAAATAGAGGAGAGAGGAAGATATATAGACAGATCTAAGTATGAAGTTAATAGATAAGTCTTTGGATCGGTAGGATTAATATGTCTCTTGCACCAATCCTTTTTAATTCTTCAACAACTTCAAGGAGTTGATCTTCATGAATCACAACGTGAACAGCAAGTATACCATCTGCATCAACTCTCATAACCGTAGGACCTTTTAGTCCAGGAGCAATCCTCTTAACATCTTCAAGCCTACTTTCATGAACATTCATCATAAGATAGACCATTCCTCTTGCGTTTATCACACTCTGTAGGGCAGTTTTTAGAGCTTTTAAATGAAAATCATCGGTTAAATCTTTATTTGCTATTAAAACCGCTTCAGTTTCCATTATCTCATCAATAACTTCAAGTCCGTTCATTCTGAGAGTTGTGCCGGTAGTTGTTAAATCAACAATCGCTTCTGCGATCCCTATAGCTGGAGCATTCTCACAAGCTCCACTGACTTCAACAATTCTTATATTGATTCCTCTCTCTGCAAAGTATTTCTTGGTTATATTGACGAATTCTGTTGCAACTCTTTTCCCATTTAGATCTTCTATTCTTTGAATATCCGACTTTTTAGGAGCTGCAACCACAAGCTTAGCTTTTCCAAAACCGAGCTTCATGACAACATCAACATCAAACTGAGAATTTTCGACTATGTCCATTCCAGTTATCCCAGCTTGAGCAGCATTCATGTAAACGTATTCCGGGATATCTTTAGCTCTTGCAAACAGAATTTTTATATTTTCGTTGTTTGTTGATGCTATAAGTCTCCTCTCTTCTCCCTCTATCTTTATCCCAGCTTCTTTTAACATTTCAATTGAGGGTTGGCTTAGTCTACCTTTATTTGGTATCGCGATTATCATTAATCAAAGAGAATAGAAGCTTTTTAAAATTTTAACTGAGAGATCAACATATGAAAGTTAGTGACTCACCAAAAACTTCAGCTTCTATAATAGTTAGGGGTGTATCTAATGCAAGGATAACTCAATCGAGAAATCCATTTCTTGAGCTTATGAGAAGGATATTCAGGAAAGAGGAGGTGGCTATGAAAGCAATGAGATTTATAACCATGATCGAGGAGAGACAAAAATCTGGCGAGCCGTTGAGAGTTAGTGAATGGGAGGGCTTAATGAAGGAATTAGAAATGGATAGATCATCATTTTACTCAATGAGAAATAGGTTAATTGGAATAGGGATGATAACGATAAGAGATGGAGAGTATAGACTTTCAGGGATGTTTAGTAGAGATCTCGTTGATATGGCGAGATGGTGGTGGACAGCAATCCTTGGTAATGATCCGGAGAGTTTGTAGTATGTCGGTTAATATCTTAGATATTTTGAAAGATCTTATAAAGATAGATACGAGAAATCCTCCTGGTTATACCGGAAATGCTGTTGAATACATCCAAAATATATTCTCTTCATACAACTGTCATGTAATTGAGAAAAATGGAAAAGAAAATATCGTGATAGAGATCAGTAGAGGAAAACCAGAGATCATGTTCAATTCACATTTGGATACAGTTCCAGCGAGTGATTTAATGCTAAATCCTATAATTGTAAATGGAAAATTATATGGTAGGGGAGCTTGTGATGCGAAGGGTTGCGTTTCAGCTATAATTTCAGCTTTTTATGGATATGAGTCTTATGAATGCGGAAAAGGAATATATCTCTCTTTTACAGCTGACGAGGAAATTGGAGGGAAATTGGGTTTGGATTTAGTTTTAGAGAAGTATAATCCAGATTATATTATAATAGGTGAGCCTACTGGGAGTGATAGAGTTGGGATAGCTCAGGCCAGAGTTATATCGGCTGATATAGTTGTAAGCGGAAAATCGGGGCATACAGCTATTCAAGATGTAAAAGAGGGAGCTATTTATAAAGCATCTAAATTCATAATATCTGCGGTTGAATTCTTTTCATCACTTAGGGGTAACATGGATTATTTAAATGAAATCAAAAGAGAACTTGGTGTTGATATTGAAATAAGGGGAAGTGGGGAAGCTGTTTTTAATCCTTCAATTATAAAAGGAGGAAATAAAAGAAATGTTGTTTCGGATAGGTGTGTTATAAAAGCTGATATAAGAGTTATGCCATGGATAGAGATCGATATGCTAAGAGAATTTTTTAGGAAATTTGAGGGAGTTGAAATTATAGTCGAAGGACATCTTGAGCCTTATGGGTTTGGTTTGGATGGTGTAGAAAAAAATAAGGATTTAAAACTATTCAATGCTCTGAAAAATGCTATGAAGAAATGTACAGCGGTTGTATCTCTGGGGGTGGGAGATATAAGGCATGCAAGAAAAAGAGGAATTCCTGCTTTTTATCTTGGAGCTAGAGGTGGAGAGATTCATGGAAATGGAGAATTTGTTTATATCAATGATCTCTATAGATGTGTGAATATATACAGAAAGATCGTTGAACTCATTTAATAGAATTGTAGATTCATTACAATTATCGCAGCTTCTTAATGATTTGGCGGTATGTGGTTGTTAGTTAGTATATTCTTTAAATTTTCTAAATTTAAAGTTACTATTTTTTATTAATAATTTATATATATTTTTATTTTTGAATTTAACTTTTGAAATCATCTGAGAAATATTATATTTCCTCTTCCTTTTTTAACCTTCTCTATCACACCTCTCCTCTCTAAATCGGCAAGCATCAAACTTAATTTAGCTTCACTAATTTTCAATCTTTCTCTAAGCTCTTTTTGAGTAATTCTCCCTCCAGCTTTTTTTATTTCTTCAACGAGCATTTTTAAATCCTCTGGAAAATCTTGTCTAACATCTCTCTTTCTTATCCTCAACTTAAAATATGCGAAAATTGAGATAGCGATAGCTATAAAGATTGGATAAATTATGTAGTTTTTCTCCTCAACGGAAATTTCAAAATTTATTTCACCTAAAGAAGTGTTAATTTCAGGCAATACTGGAAATAAAAGAAGATCAATATTATATGAACCCTCACTTCTGACTGTTATATTCTCAGAGGCGTAGTATTTTAATTCTCCATTAACATAGTAAAAAGCCTCAATTTTATAATTTCCTAAAGATACATTGAATGAATAACTCCCATCATTACTCACAACTCTTTGTTCTGGTGTTGTATTTATTGTTACAACAGTATTAGGGAGAATTGAAAAATCTTCCCAAGAATAGATCTTTCCATGAATTACCGCACCTTGAGAAATTGAGATGAAAGATATGAGAGAGGTGAGTATAAGTAGAAATAACTTCCAGTTAGCGATATTCCAACCCATAAATGTAAGTTAAAAGAGAAGGATAAAAAAATTTGTAAAAGTGAGCAAGCCTTGATGAATTAATCAAACTAGCTACCATAAAGCTCAACTCTAAAGATTTAAAAAAGATTGAAATAAAAACTCTGAGTTATATAACTCCTATGGTAAAAATGACGAGAAATGAGATAAAGACAGAGATTGCCAGAAAATTCATTCATTTTTTGGGAATTTTATTTATTCCATTTTATTTAGAATTTGGTAAAATAATATCATTTTTTGCAATCTTAACTTTAACAACTTTAGCAATTTTTATTGAGATACTTAGAAAGAGATACGAAATATTTCCAAAATGGTTGTTAAGGGAGTATGAAAGTGATGGGATTGGAGCATATTTATACTTTGGTTTGGCATTTTTAGTAGTTTTGGCATTTTCAAATC
>WAJX01000183.1 GCA_015523665.1 Ferroglobus sp. | reverse complement strand
ACTGCGCAAGATTTTGAAGTAATAGGATCGAAGAATTTTATTGTATATTACAAGCCTAATTTTGAGGATGCATATATCGTTATCGGACAAGATCTTGGTTATCCAGAGAAAGGGACTGTCTACATAACACCTCCGCATTATAAATGGCAACAAAACTCTCCAGCCAACTTTGAAAAAACCAAATGGACTGCTGAAGGAAAATCTATTCCAGAACCTCTCTGTCCTTTCCTTAAGCAGAGAAAAGAATCCTTCTTCAACACTCCTCTCCTAAAAAATCTCATGCCTGTACTTCATCCCTAACCTCTCTAAAGCCCACATGTACCAGAATCCTCTGTTTACAATCACTTCCGGCGTATTTTCGCAGTATCTCAGCACATTACTTGCTTTCCTTAAAGATAGACCATAGAAGTAAAGTAAGGCTGAAATGATCTTCAGTTCTATCCTCTTTCTGTTCCTCTGAAAGACTTTTTAGACTATGATTTTTTTATTATCTGCTAGATTTGGGGGTTTCATAGTTTGTATTCTGGTTTTTATTTTTTATTGTTATTGTTGATAGTGTCTGGTGGAACAACGATCGAAAAATTTTTATAAGTAAAATATAGTTTGTCCCTCGTGTGGGGGGATAGTAAAAAATTTCCCACTTCTTTTATCTCACACTCTACCAACAAAGAAACAAATCTATGTCACATTAATAATACTTCTATTATTGGCCGAAAGCACCGCTCTAGCATCAGCCCAAAAAACAATCATTTGGAGTTACAATTTGGGTGAGCAACATATAATTCTTGACATTTCAACCCCTCTCAACACCTCCACTTCTTTTATCGCGGCAACTTCGGGAGATTCAATCCATGTGTACTCATTGGACCTAGCTACCAAGGAAATCAAACAACAACTAGGTTTCGAATTGGATAATGTTCGTGACGCTTCTTTCTCACGTTCAGGAAGATATTTAGTTGTTGGAGCAGGAGATAAGGGGGAAGTATACCTTTTCGAAAAAGGTCGTTTATTATGGAAAAGAAGTTTGGGGAGCTATAGCTATGACCTTATATCATCTGTTTCAATTTCAGATGAGGGAGACTTCATTGTTGCGGGAACTCACAACTTTATCCATCTCTTGAACAAAATGGCCACGTACGGCTGGAAAAAACATTCAGGAAGGTCATCCAAGGTGTCAGTTTCTAATGATGGTTCATACATTGCAGCAGCTACTTCTGACAAAATCTATATGTACAATAAAGATGGGAAACTTTTGTGGGAGTACAAAACCGGAACTTATATTTCTGATGTTGTAATTTCCCCTGATAATACATTTTTGGTAGCTAGCGGCCATAATAGTGTTTATTTTTTCGATATTCATGGAAATCTCTTGATCGTACAAAATGTTGATGGTACAAATGTCAACAAGATCTCAATCTCTTCTAACAGTTTGTTTGTATCCATTGGTGCTAACAATGGTTTATATCTCTTTAGCAGAACCGGAGATCTCCTATGGGATTATAAAACCAATGAGGGTATTAATGCGGTCTCAATTTCTTCTGACTGCTCATACTTAATCGCTGGAACCTCGAAAGGGCGGATTCTTATACTTCGACTTCCACCAAAAGTATTGAAGGAAGCTGGCAAACTCACAATCGAGAGAGTAGAGAGTTTAATTTCGCGGATAAAATTAAATATCAATCTAAATGAGATTAAAAATATCATTTCTCAAGCAAAAAAGGCAAATAACGATGGAGATTACATCTCGGCGAATTCATTAGCAATCAAAGCTGAGGAAGAATTAAAAGCAGCCATCATAAATAATTTAAGTTATAGAGACCTAATGTTTGACACACGGCATGAGTTGATATATTATGACGGTGACTACTATATCGTTAAGCACTCAAATTTGATTCCACTGGCCAGCGGCATAGAGATATTTTCGTCTGATGGGGAGAAAATAAATGGAATTTCTGAAGTGTCTAACTCTTTATACCATCTTTCATTCAAGGAGTCCTCGAAATTGATAACCGATTATGATGTTCAAAAGCTAAATGAGATTTTAGATATATCTATTGTTATAAATAAATTCATAACTCCTTTGTCCGAGATCACTGGATTCCTTACACAGAAAATCATATGGGCCAAAAGCACTTGTGTTTCTGGTTATTGTCTGTGGAATGTGATAACTCTTGCTTATCCACAGCTTGCAAGCGTAGCTAATGAGTTGGAAAGACTTGATGATGAATTCCAAGGCTGGAGAAGTTCATCTTACGAGCTCCGAAACAATATTCCCATAGTACTAAATGAAATCGAAAAAGCAAAAAAGAGGGGAGAGATAAGCAAGGGTGTTGAATTAAGTTTCTCAAGGACTACTGATTCTTTAACACAGTTCAACGCCAAAGTAAAAAAAGTAACACAGAAGATTTCAGATATCAGATCCGACCTCTACAAGGCAAAAACAGCCATTAAGAAGGAGAGAAAAATGGGAACCATTGGAAAACTTCTAGAAAAGTTTGCAAATGCAATTGACGAGTTAATAGCAAAACTTAACTCTTTCGATAGGAAGATTTATCAGTTTTCATATATACTGGAGTTAGAGAAATCAAAGCTATCTGCTGTTATTGAAATGGCAAATCTGAAAAAATCTACTTTAGAAAAACAATGGGAACAAAGAAAAAATGCTCCCTCCGTTGTATTAGGGACTTTTGCCACTTTCATTGCTGTAATT
>WAJX01000182.1 GCA_015523665.1 Ferroglobus sp. | reverse complement strand
TTATTATCATAGCCTCTCTCCTCTCTTTAGGATCAATTTTCGGAGATCTTATCGGGAGTTTCATTAAAAGAAGAATGGGAATAGAGAGAGGTGGAAAAGCCCCAATTCTCGATCAACTTGACTTCTTAGCAATCTCATTATTAATGGCCTCCTTCTCTCCCAGTTTTTCAGTTCTTTTTAATTTCGAAGTGATTGCAACGGCAATAGTTATAACTCCAGCTCTACATATAACTACAAACTTCATAGCCTATAAATTAGGCTTAAAAAACGTTCCATGGTGATTTTATGATAGTTGAGAAATTAATAGAGAGTGGAGCTGTTAAGTTTGGAAAATTCGTTTTATCCTCAGGAAAGGAAAGTCATGTTTACATCGACATCAAGCATGCAATAACAGATCCAAAGATATTAGAAATTATAGCTGAAGGTATGGCCAAGAAAATCAAAGATATAGATTTTAGTAAGATAGCATGTATAGAGCTTGGAGGGGTGCCAATAGCTGTTGCACTGTCTTTAAAAACGAAAAAGGGATTGGTGATTTTTAGAAAAGAAAAGAAGGATTATGGAGTTGAGGGAGACAGAATAGGAGAGATTCGCAGAGGAGAGAAAGTTATAATTGTTGAGGATGTTATCACAACAGGTAGATCTGTAAAAAGTGTCATTGAAAGAGTTTTGAGAGCTGGAGGAGTTATTGCTGGAATTTTAGCTGTTGTTGATAGAGAAGAGAGTGATCTTGAAATAATTTCCCTATTAAAACTATCAGACATACTCAGAGTCTACAACAGATAACATGCTCTCCAAAGAGATATCGATACCAGATAGCTTTAAGTAATTCCTTAATGTTTCAACCTCGATTTCTGTATTGAACTTATAACTTTTAATTGATTCCTCAACCACTTTCTCATCAAACCCTAAAAGATCTGAAACTCTCTTAATATTTGGTTTAGCATTATCCAGCATATCTATAAATTCTTTTATGAGATCTTTATTAACCTTAAAGCTCTCAATATTAATTGCAAGACTACAACATGGATGATCTCCCAATATTTCGTTGAAATAGATCTTTTTCCTATCTATTGATGATATATATGGCTCCCAGATAGCTATTCCTTCCAAAAAGGGCAAGGAATTGATCATGCTTTCAGGCGATGAGAAATATTCAAATTTCCTTATATTAAACCTATCTCTCACAGCTTTTAAATTGATTTCCATAACAGACATCTCACTAGTCCCAAAAACACCATTTTTCTTATCTCCAAAAACAATGCCACTGCCATTCATAGCTACAAGTCTTATAATCTTGATATTTTTCATCATAATCCCAAACATCAGTTGAGTTATAAAAGGACTAGCTCCCAAATCAACTCTACTAAGAGTTAGATCCCTTGTTAGATCTATAGTATTATCATAAACTCTTACAATTCCATCAAAAACATCTAAAATACAAGCATATTCACTCGCTTTTAATATACCCAACTTCAAAATACCTTTCCTAGGTTTTGGATAATATTCAGAGAGCCAAAGTCTAAACGATTTACCAGCTTCTATTTCTCTAACTACAACACCTTTTCTCTCTAGAAATGATAGTATTTCTGAAATTGTTGATTTCGATAAATTGAGCTTTGATGAAAGTTCAGATTGTAATATTCCCTCGTGCTTACTACTTTTAAGACAATTAATGATTCTCTCTATAGCTTTCATAGTTCAAAATTATCTTTTCTCAAAGTTTAAATATTCTCAAAAAGTAATTAAAGGTTGTGGATTCAGAGGTGATTGTCATGCCAAATAATACGTCGGATAAGATAATTACTTTATGCAGTAAGAATTGGGCGATAATAGGGGTTGAATTTACATTTTTAGGTGGAAAAAGTGAATGTGAAGGTTGTAAGGTGAAGAAGGTTTGTTTAAAGTTAAGAGAGGGTGGAAAATATAGAATAGTGGGGCTTAGAGATGGTGCGGTTCAGCAATGTCAGCTCCATGATGATGGAGTTATTGCGGTTGAAGTTGTTGAAATGCCAATTATGGTTGCAGTAGACTCAAAAATGGCTGTTGAAGGTTTGAAGATAACTCTTAAAGGAAATTGTCACAATATCGATTGTGCCCATTACAACGTTTGTAATCCTATAGAATTCAAGGATAATCATTTTATAGTAGAAAAAGTAATAGGAGACGCTATAAATTGTAGAATTGGAAGACAATTAAAGCTTGTAGAACTCAAAAGAGTTGACGAATAATATATATGTTTGTATTTTATTATATCAAAAATTAATTTTAATTTTAGCATACAATTATATCATATTTTTTTATAAAAAAATTATATATGATAAAATATATATGATAAAATAATGTAAAGATTAGCTCTCTATGAATAAGCTTGAAAACATTAAACCATTAATGAATCCTAATTTTCCCCTTCTACATTCCCTCTCAGTAAATCTCTTAACATCATCCCTCTTTTCCGATGTAAAAGTGAATGGAACCGGATCAGCAACATGAGTTTTCACTTTTACTGGAGTAGGATGATCAGGTATTATACCAATCCTCATATCTTCAAGCTCTACTCTATCCAATATATATCCAACTATCCTCTCATCGTATATCGAAATAGCTTCAGCCTTAAGTCTAGCATCACCCTCGTGTGCTACTTCATCGATCCCTTCTGTATGAAGGATGACAAGATCATACTTTTTTAAAGCTTTAAGAGTTGCTCTCGCTAGTCCTTTGTAGTTTGTATCTATATATGCTGTCGTCCCATCCACATGAATACAATCTATCCCACAACCTTTAGCAATTCCGTATAATAAATCCACCTCAGAAATTATGGATGCATTAACACCAAACCTATCTTTGAACTTCGGAAATTTTGGTATACTCCCGCCACCCCAAGGCCATATAGAGTTTGTTTTCTCGCTCACTTCTGGAATTACATTCATGCTCCATTTTATGAGTTTTACCAAAAGATTTGCAATATCACCGTTAGTTGGTAAATACTCTTCAACTCTCTTTCCAACTATATCATGAGGTGGGAAAGTTTTTACACTTCCTCTTCTTCCATTTATTACCAGAAGATTTCTAAATCCTACACCCTTATAAAATTGAATAAAATCAAACGGTTTTCTGTCATTTAAAACTTCTATAACTATTTTCGCTTCCTCATCACTGATCTTCCCTCCACTGTAATCCATCATTATGCCATCTTTAATATAAACTAAATTACATCTAAAGATGATGTCCCCTTTAATGTCTTTAGCTAATGCCTCAAGAGGTCCTCTACCAGTATAAAGTTTCCTCGGATCTAACCCAAGTATGGTCATTACAGCTATATCACTTCCCGGTTCAAAACCCTCTGGAATTGTTTTTGCAATCCCACAGATTCCCATCGATGCTACATAATCCATGTTTTCAGTATCAGCATATTCAAGGGGTGTCTTATTGTTTAACTCCTCAACTTTCCAATCAGCCATTCCGTCTGGGATTAGTAAAAGGTACTTCATCAGCCAAAAGATGTATGAAAATTTTTTAAAGCTATCTCTTCTCTTTTAACTTCTCAGCGATAAGCTCAGCAACACTTAAAACACTTACCTGTTTTTCAATAGTATCTGTAGAGATGACCCTTAAGATGCCGGCTGAATATAACCTGTTCAATGCATTTCCAGCCAAAACAGCATGAACACAAGCAGCTTCAGCCTCTTTTGCATTTAAAGCTCTGTAAGCCTCTATGATCGTTCCTCCTGTTGAGATTATATCGTCAACGATTACAACCTTCTTTCTGATATCAAAATCTCCAATTATTTCAACTCTTTCTGCATCATGTCTCTTCTTTTTTAAACAGTAAAATTCACATCTAGCAAACTCTGAAGCTCTTTTAACTCTTTCATATGAACCCTCATCTGGGGAGATCATTACTATATCCTCTCCTTTGTAATATTCCCCAATAACCCCCATTGCATCTATATTCTCAATATTTTTAAAGTATGACTTGGCATCATCGCTGTGGATGTTTACAGTCAAAACCCTATAAGAATAACTCTCAATTATTTTCGCAATAGCTCTAATGCTTATAGCTTCTCCTTCATTAAACTTCTTATCCTGTCTCGCGTAACCCATGTAAGGAATTACTGTTACAACATCCCTCCCTTCTAATGCTTCAAGTATTAGAATTAAATATACTAAATCTTGATTACTATTAAGGCTTTGGACAACAATGTTACCATCTCTATCAATACCATCAATTTTAACATACAACTCCCCATCGGGGAATTGTTTATATGTTGTCTGAGCAATTTTTAAACCAAGAATCCTCGCCACCCTCGATGACAACAAAGGAGAGGCTGGTCCTGGAATTATTTTCATATATAGAGATTAGAGGTGGTTATTAAAACCTTTACCATCTCTTCACA
>WAJX01000181.1 GCA_015523665.1 Ferroglobus sp. | reverse complement strand
GTAATTCAAATAGAGGTTCCCGACGGATTGGAAGAGAAATTCATAACAAAATTTGAAGAAATTATAAGAAAACTGGAACTGATTGTTTTTTCAGAGATTCTTAAAGAAATGGTGGTAAAGTCTGAGCTTTCAAAGGATGATGCAGAAATAGTTTCGAAGGAGATTAAAAGGGAAATAATGAAAAGGTATGAGAGTTATCTTGGATACTAATATAATAATCTCCGGATTAGTCAAAAGATCAACGACGCTTTTTAGGATTATAGACTTCTACAGGCAAAATGTGGAATTGCTCATACCTGAGTATGCTAAAGAAGAAATCTACGAAAAAATAAATAAAATTGAAAAATATTCAAAATTAAGTAGAAATGAGTTAGATTACATACTTAGTATTCTTTTTAGACTTATAAAAATAATTCCAAAAGACGTTTTCATTGAGAGTTTGCGTCAAGCATATGAAATAGCAAAGAACTTCGATAAAGATGATGCTCCGTTTATCGCTTTAGCTTTGAAGCTTAACACCCCCTATCTGGACTAATGATAAAGAGATGATTGTTTATAGTCTAAAAACGGGCGAGTATTTAGCTTTAGATACTCAAGCTGTAGAAGAGCTCGTTAAAGGCAAACAGCTCGAAGAGGTTTTAGAGGACTTAAAGAGAAGGTATTTAACTTCAAATTGAGTAAGACTTACAGAGATTAATCCAAGTTTGATGTTCCAAACTGGACGGACGAAAGATTATCACAGATGTCGAAAGTTAGTGGACGCAAAGGCTCGAAAAGAGACGTAATTAGAACTCTCAGGAAGTTTGAATAGCTGAAGAGGCTTAGAAAATTTTGAAAAATTCAGGGAGAGATTATGGGAAAGGGGCAAGGAGTTTTCTCGTTGTAGATTTGAGTGTGCTTTTCTCGTATTTTGTATTCTTACAGAGAATAAGAAATCAAAATAGCCAGAATGTTGAGAGAGGTGTCAGCAAAGAAGAGCTGGAATTGATTGTTTAGATCTCATGCCGAGGTTGATAGTTCATCCCAAGTTATTTACATAGACGAAGGGAGAGAAGCCTCAAAATTTCCCAGCCAGTTTTGATGAAAAAAGTTTTTTGACTCTGGTTTTGAAGCACAACGTTCCAATCTGGACTTGGTAATAAGGAAATGATCAGATACAGTTTGGAGAGTGTGAGTATTTGGCTTTAGATACTGAAGCTGTAGAAGAGCTTATCAGAGGTAAATCTCTTGATGAGGTTAAAGGAGATTTGAAGAAAAGGTATTTAACTTTCGAATAGAGAATAAAAATCATGGGAAAAATAATTCAAGTTAAAGTTCCAGAGGAAATTGGGGTTCTGATAGATTCAGACCCTTTATTAAAGAATGTCGTCGAAAAAATTGTAGAGAGAGACATTATTAATTACATCCTGACAATTTTGACAATGGACAAGCTCACAAGCGATTCAACGCTAACAGAGGGAGAGATACTCGAAATCGACAAGAAGATTAAAAAGGCTGTTAGAGAGAGAATAGAGAATGAAACTCGTCGTCGATACGAATAAAATCGTAGCATGTCTTTTGAAAGACGGTAAAGTTAGAAAATTGTTCTTTTCTCCCTTTCTTGAACTGTACACTCATCAGTATGCTGTAGAAGAAATAAGAAACCACGAGAATGAACTTCTGAAGAAAGTTTCTAAGCAAGCTTACGGTTTTATCTTAAATAAAGCTGTTTCAAAGCTTATTTTGATTAAGTTCTCACCAAAAGATGAAGAGAACTTGAGGATAGCTAAATGCATCGCAGAAAATTTCGATGTTGACGATTATCCTTTCATAGCCCTAGCTTTGAAGCTTGGAATTCCGATATGGACTAATGATAAAGAGATGATTGCTTACAGTTTAAAATCCAAGAGGTATTTGGCTTTAGATACTAAAGCTGTAGAAGAGCTTATCAGAGGTAAATCTCTTGATGAGGTTAAAGGAGATTTGAAGAAAAGGTATTTTTCCCAACGAAATCAAAACTGAAAAATTTGATTGCATCAAGGATGAACTCTTCAGGCGAGATAGAGAAAGTATAAGGTGGGCTTTTCAAAAACATAATCAAATTAGTGATATAAACATCGAAATTCGAGGACTATGATGGATGAATGGAGTTGCTCACCACTCACTCGTTTAAATAGACTGTAGAGTTGATTTAATTAATGCTTCTGGAAATTTGGTGAAGTAAATCGATAGCTATACCATCCCC
>WAJX01000180.1 GCA_015523665.1 Ferroglobus sp. | reverse complement strand
CCATATAACAATAACAAAACCAATAATCTCCAAATAAATATAAATCAGCCAAAGAAATCATAAGAGCTTAAAGTCCTCAAAGTGTCTTCAAAGTATTTCTAGTTAGATCCTCGAATAGCATTGCATTCAAAATCTTCAATAAAGAGCAGAGAAATTCTCTAAAAAGACCGCTTCTCACATATTGTTCATAAGTTGTAAAAAAGTTTGAAGAAAATTTATTAAAACAGAAAAGAGATTTGTTGCATTGGATAACAATGATGAAGAGAATCAATAGATGAAACTGTTGTCAAAGAGCAGGAAGAAGTGTAAATTTGGAGAGAAGTTGAGGCTCATGATTTAATTGGAAATTGCCTGACTGAAAAATCCTTCATAAGAGTTTCTGAATTAATGTGAGAGTGATCAAGCTCCTTGTTTGATAGAAGCTCTGAGAGTCTTAATTTGGAGCTGAGTTCAGGGTTTTGGGGTTTGGCTGGATTGGTTCTCAGCTTATTTGAACAAGGATGGAGTTGTCTGGTAAATTGTGGCTAAAAATCCAGTTGTATTGGAGTTTGTTTGTAAGTTGTTTATGTTGTGTTGCTTATAAGGCAAGGTGATAAGACTGCATTAAACACGAAACGTTTTTATTGTGTCTTAATAACAGTTTCTTGGAATTATATTTTTAAGTTAAAAATAATTTGGGAGGTGGTTAGATGGACTTACTTCTAAGTAGATTTGGTATAGGCGTTAAAAAAGTTTATCCAGAAGATTGTCAGCTTTGTATATCCGGATATACAGGAAAAAAGTGTAAATATCTAAAAAGGGTAAAAAAGGAATATTATTGCGTTAGAGATGCTGTAAAAGAAGTGGATAACAGATTAATTCTCTAATAATAACTAGATAAACTTTTTAACATTTCCATTAACTTTTCCTTAATGATTGTTCATCCAATAGATTACAGATATGGTAGTAAAGAGATGAAAAGAATATGGAGTGAAGAGAGTAGAATAAAAAGAATGATATGGGTCGAAATGACACTTCTCAAAGCTTTAGCAAATCACGGCTACCTCCCAAAGAAAGATGTTGAATTTGCTAGAAAAAAAGCTAGAAAAATAACTCCCGAAAGAGTCAAAGAAATTGAGAGAGAGATCAAACATGATATAATGGCTCTTATAAAGGCGATCTCAGAGATTTGTAGAGATTGCGGAGAAGTTCCCAGATGGGTACATTTTGGAGTTACATCAAATGATATAATCGATACAGCTGTAGCAACACAATTAAGAGATACTATAAAGATTCTCGAGATTAAACTTATAAAGCTCGCATTGATATTAGCTAAAAAAGCTGATGAGACGAAAATGGTTATATGCTTAGGAAGAACGCATGGTCAACCAGCTTTACCTACAACCTATGGATTTAGATTTGCTCTATGGACATCTGAAATTTTAAGACATATAGAGAGACTAAGACAAATGAAAAATAGACTCCTAGTGGGGCAGATTAGTGGTGCGGTTGGAACACAATCTGCTTTTGGTGAACTTGGAATAGAGATTGAGCAAGAAGTTATGAAGTATCTCAATCTCAAACCTTCGATTATAAGTAGCCAGATAATCCCAAGAGACATATATTGCGAATATATCGAATTTCTCGCAAATCTCTCAACAACTCTTGAGAAAATAGCTACAAATATCAGGTTACTTCAAAGAGCAGAAACAATGGAGGTGATGGAAAAGTTTGAGGAAAAACAAGTTGGATCAAGCACGATGCCACATAAAAGAAATCCAATAATTAGCGAGCAGATTTGTGGACTTGCAAGAGTTATACGAGGTTTTGTTGAACCTCAACATCAAAGCTCCATTCTTTGGGAAGAGAGAGATCTCACTAATTCATCAGCTGAGAGAATTATTCTCGTTGAAGCTACTGTTCTTGTTGACCATATAATCAACAAGACTATAGAGGTTTTGAGTGATCTAAAGCTAAACTATGAAAATATAAAGAGGAATCTAGAAGCTTATAATCATATAAATATGAGTGAATCTATAATGATAGAGCTAACCAAAAGAGGAATTGAAAGACAAAAAGCACATGAAATTTTGAGAAGAATAGCGATACTCAGTTATGAAAAGAATATACCTTTTGTAGAAGCACTAAAAGATAGTGAAGAGATAAGAAATTATCTAAATGAAGAAGAGATTGAAAATTTAATTAAACCTGAAAATTATCTAGGAACCGCTATATTAAAAATTGAGAATATAGTAAAAGAAGTGAAAAAACTGTTAAATAGCTCATCGATATGATGTTGGAAAACACTATAACTAACTTATTATTATATAAATAAAATTATAAATTTTTTATATTACAAATATTTACTATAAATAAATTAAAAGTTAAAATAAATTCTTAGAAGATTGATAATAGAAAGATCATTCAATCGTTATCGCTCCAACAGGACAGCTATCCATTGCCTCTTGACAACAATCCATATTAGCTTCACAATCTCCGATCACATGACTTAAACCATCATCACCCAACTGAAAAACTTCTGGACATATCTCCTCACAGAGTCCACATCCAGTACATAAACTTTCATCAACTTTTGCAGGCAAATCATACACCTCCTTCTTTTTGATTCATAAGTTTTTACTTTCAATTAAAAACTTTTCGAAGAAATGGTGAGAATTATCAACAAAATTTTAATCAATCATTTACCAATTTAAAATAATAATGATACTACACATCTATTGCGATAACTGCAAAGAAGAAACCGAACATAAAATTTTAAGGAAAGATAAAGCATTATATCAATGTAATATATGTAAAGGGGTAGTTGAGTTCATTCCAGAAAAAGAGATAGATGTAAGAGCTGTTATAAGTAAAGCTTCACAATCATTTGTAGGAAAAATAAGAGTTTCTGAGTTGGAAATGCTAAAAAAAGGTGATGAGATAATTGTAGAATTAGATAATGAATTTAGAATTGGAGAAATAACATCTTTGGAGATTAAAAATGGCAAAAGAGTAGAGATTGCAAAAGCCAAAGATGTTACTACTGTATGGCTTAGGGATGTTGGAGAGGTTATCGTAAAGTTTAGCCTTCATAAAGGGCCAATAACAACACCCTTTACTATGAATGTATCTGGAGAGACTGAATTTATAGTTGGAGAGAGAGTGAAAATAGAACATAGAAATTATAAAATTTCCAGAATAAAAACAAAAGATGGAAAATTACTTAAAAAAAATGGACAGAAAGCAAAAGCAAAAGAGATAAAGAGGGTTTATGCAATTTTTGAAAGATAAACCACTTAGACTCAGAGATTTCATTAGAGTTGGCGATCTATACTTTTCTGTTATAGGATATAACAATAAAAAATATGTAAAATCCATGTTGAGATATGCCCCAAGTAAAAATGGGAAAAGGGAAAAGAACGGTAAATTTTTCAAGAAATTAAATTTTGATGAAGCTGTAAAAATAGGAAAAGATTACTTCTCAAGAGAATGTGGCATATTTAAAGTCAGATATGATGAAATTGATGAAATTTACAAACCTGAAGAGAGATTACCAAAAATAGAGGATGTTGATGTTAAAAGAGTTGTTGAATTCTTCTCTGGTATACCCATAGAGAATATGGGTATAACGGGGAGTAGATTAATAGGTTTAGAGGGTTTAGACAGTGATATAGATTTCGTCATGTATGGCAAGTGGTGGTTTAAAGGAAGAGAGAAAATAAAGAAGGGGATTGAGAGGGGGGAGTTATCAGAACCAGATGAAGATACTTGGGAATTTATATACAAAAAGAGATCTCCTCCCTTAACTTACGAATCATTTTTACTTCATGAAAGAAGAAAATTTCATAGAGCATTTATAGGATCAACTTATTTTGATCTACTATACGTTAGAGATTATCGAAATCTAACCGGGAAATTTCCTGAAAAGATTGGTAAAAAAATATGCTTTAAAAGAGTTAGAGGTGTTGTAATTGATGACAGCTTAGTTTTTGATTATCCAGCGTATTATCCGCTCAAAAATTCTGAGGTTGAAGCAGTTGTAAGTTTTACCCATACATTCGCTGGACAAGCCTTTGCTGGGGAATTAATAGAGGCGAGTGGATGGATAGAGGTTATAGATGGAAGAAGATATCTTATCGCTGGAAGTAAGAGGGAAGTTAAAGATGAGTATATAGTGTCCTTAACTCTATTGAAGAAAGCAAATCTCAATAACTTTCTGCTCGATGTCGAATAACTAAAAATAATGTTGTAAAAAATCTGAAAAATGATATAAAAGATATAAGCCAGAACATAACTTCTACATATCCAATAAGACAGAATAACATTATGAGAAATATCCTCTCATCTCTCTTTCCAGGAATATATCTGAGAATATGCCTAAACATAGCTATTCTATAAATGCTCTATGAAATTTTCTTCTTTCATGAAGTAAAAATGATTCGTAAGTTAAGGGAGGAGATCTCTTTTTGTATATAAATTCCCAAGTATCTTCATCTGGTTCTG
>WAJX01000179.1 GCA_015523665.1 Ferroglobus sp. | reverse complement strand
CTTTATAGCTATCAGGATAAGGGTAGCTGATAATACAAGAATCGTCACTCATGGGATGAATTACATCATAGTTATTAGCCTCAAGTGGACTTATAGTTGGATCTATTCTAGAGTCGTTTGGAGTTATGAAATCTCCTATATATCTTATGCATCCAACACCACTCCTCCATAGCAATTCAGTTAGCATTCTATTTCCTATAACCGCAACACTAAACTTCTTTAGATAATCAATTTTCTCTTCATCCGCCATTTCATACCAAAATATATGTTTCAGATTCATCTCTATCCCCTTAACACTTTCATCACATCATGTTTAGTTATTATTCCCTTTATCTCACCTCTTTCAACAACAAGCAAGGCAGGATTATTTAAAAGCATTTTCGATACGTTTTCCAGAGTTTCATCAGGAGAAACAATTGGTAAGGGTTCTTCCATTAAATCCTTAACCTTCAACTCTTTTAAACTGTCAGCTCCCCTAGTTAGAATTATTCTGATAATCGATGATTCAGTTATGCTCCCAAATATCTTATTTCCATCAACAACGGGAAGTTGAGATATTCCCTTCTCTCGCATTATCTCTATGATCTTGGCTGGACTATCATTTGGATGAGCACATATGACGTTTGGATTCATCAAGCTCATAGCATTAACCTTCCTTCCCTCAAGCTCATCTAGTACATCAAAAATTTTTTTAACCAGAGATAATTTTGGATCAACACTTCCACTCTCTATTCTAGCAATTAAGGGCTGACTAACCCCTACAAGCTCTGCAAGCTTCTTTTGAGTGATTCCTAGTCTCTTCCTCCTCCTTTTGATCTCTTCTATCTCAAACAACATTACAATTACAAAGTTATTAAAATGTCTAATAAACATTACTTATCACAAATCGTGTAGTAAGATAAATGACAAATAATTTCGTAAATTTAGAACATTAATGAGATGCAGAATAAAGAGTTGAGACATAACATAATAAAAACTATATTTAATATAATTTTTATAATTATATTATATAATATATATGTTAAATTTATAATAGTAACCAGCACTCCCGATAAATTTAACCAATTACTAAAAATTAAAAACTCCTAAAAAATGAAGATTGAAAATAAAATTTATCTGATAGTTTATAATTCTAATTAAAAAGTTTTTATAAATTTATTATAAAAATTTAATAATCAAGAAATTAAAGTTGAAATATAATTGTTGTAAAATATTATTGCACCATTGTTAGGGTGTTCATATCATAAAAACCAATACAATCAACACACAATCTCATCTACCTTAGCCTTTTTAATCAAAAATAAAAGATAAGCTAAATGTGAGATGTGATAGATGTGGATTAGATACACCTATAATAGGATTTTGTCCCTTTTGTAACTATTCCCCCTTAGCGTCTGCTATTTACTTCTCTGATGTTAAAGCTCACCTTATATTCATCTTCCAAGATAAGGAACTAACATTCGTTTTTAAGAGATATCCAGATGAAATTTCTGAGAGGAATCTTTTTGAAAGAATAGCAGAAGAAATTCACTACAGGAGGGTTTCAAAGGTATTTATCTCAGCAGAGAAAAGAGAAGATAGAGATTATTGTGCAGAGATGCTTACAAGATTTGCTCTCTCCTTTTTAATGATTATTATTACTGACATACTTCCCTATGAAGAGTTCTTTGAAAAAGTAAAACATCATGTAAGGAGTGTTGAAGTTTTGGAAAGGGTTGAAATAGATGCTGAAAAAAAGCTGAGTGGGGCTCATTCTACAATTATCGGAGGGAGAGAAGGGATGAGGTTACTTTTGAAGCTTGCAACCTCGCCCTATATAAAGAAGATCGTACCAGGAGTGATTGAAAATGCAGGAATTTCTGGAGGGGGATTAAGAATAAAACTCACGAGATGTGATGAAAGAGGAAATATAAGAGCTCTACTCATAGATGGTGCTAGTGTTCAGCAGATATACATAATAACCACAGCCTCTAACAAAAAGCAGGGTGAAGAAGTTCTAAAAGAGTTAAAGAGTTGCATCAACTCCTAATCAAATTCTAAAATCTTCCTTAACTTTTTAACCTCTTCTACATATTTTCTATATCCTAACTCAGTTATCCTAACAACTGTTCTAATACCTTTCTTAGTTATTACTCTTCTCCTCTCCACATATCCTCTTTTTTCAAGTCTGGCAATATGAGTTGATAAACTCCCCCAACTCATCCCAGTTGCTTTGAGTAGCTCACTCTCAGTAATCTCTCTCAACACAAAGAGAACTGTCATTATGATAAGTCTTTTAGTATTCACTATATCATCATCTAAATCTAAATCAAACTCCATATATTGTCCTCTCTGCCCTTAAAAGTGTATAGATTGCTCCAATAAGATAATTAATGAGCATCAAAGAGACTGTTATCAGATAACTTGCGATCATGAGTTCTTCACTCAGAGGTATTTTCCAGAATAAGAGCAGAATTGGAGAAGAGATTAAAATCAAAATCCCAACAAAGATTAAAGTGTTAGTCACAGAAAGTTCCGAGTTTCTTTCAACTAATAAGCCTGTTAAAAGGAGGGCTAAACCTAAAGCTGGATACCAGATGACCATATAATAAAGTTGATCACCGGGAAGAGAGTACAATATAAAGAAGGGGATGAACATCACAATACCTCTACGCCACCTCTTCTTTTCATATGAGATGTACTTCATCAACCTCATGGTTATTATAGCTCCAAATAATCCAGCAATTAATAACATAGCCCAGAATATTGGAAGTGCATTAAAATTAAATTTTTTACCAAATAAAAATAAGGAAATGCCCAAAATAGATGCTGAAGATATTAACATCCCGTAGATTGGCCAAAGAAATGCTTTTATTATATTATATCTATATTTTTCAAGTTTCAATGCTAATTCTCCAAGTTTTATCTCATCTTCCATGTCTAGTATATTTTCATACTTTATATAAAACTAAAGATACTCTTAATTTAAGAGTAAAAGTTTAAAAAGTTTAAAAAGTCAATAAATTTAAATTAAATGTCTATATTTTATCTATATTATTTTCAAAAATAAATAAAACAGGTAAATTAGCTAAATTCTTCGATTATCTCCTTGAGATATATCTTATGTTGTCCCAATTTACCACCATAGTTTCCTGCTGATAATCTCAAAACACCATCTATTCTACTTGTCACATCTAAACATATAAACATCGCTTTTTTAACGACATCAAGGCTAACCCCATTGATCACTATTTCTGGTATACTTCTCACACCTTCAGGAACTTTTGAATCGGGAATCTTATTTTTGAGAGTTGGACAAAAGTAGTGATTCGTCGTAGGACCAATTTCTGGATACTTGGTTTCAGGTTTACTCCCGGCAGAACATATATCAAATGAGGTAATAACCCCCTCCACATCTCTTAAAGCTTCTATAGCAGCCTCTCCAGCCTCTAATGCTGATTCTTCACTTTCACAAAACATCCATATATTCCCTCCAGCAATTCCTTCGGCATATCCTATGTATCTCTCAATTATGAACTCCCCAAACATTATCGGCACTCTTACAACTCTCCTACCAAACATCTCCTCCTCCCACTCATATCCATCTCCACATCTTCCAACATTTATCTCAGCATCAAAATGTTTATCACTATCAGTTGCATTAAAAACCCTAGTTGTAGGAACAACAAGTATACCTTGCCTTATCCTCTTTCCCATCTCACGCATCAAAACATCCATAAACCTCTTCGTTTTTTGAACCCAGATTTGACAAATCGCACCAATCCTACCATCAGGAGTTTCTTTTGGAGAGAGCCATTTCTCAACTCCACCCTCAGATTCACCAAATACAGTCGATGGAAGAGCTGTAGAACCGTATGCAGCCTTTTTCAGTAACCATCTATGTTTCGCTGTTATTATAATTCTGGAGTATATCCCATCAAATGCCTCACAATATGTATCCTCTACAGGGACTCCATTAATTTCGAGCATATCTAATACCATCTATAAGGTATGTAAAAACCTTTTCTCGTTTTTAACTTTTGTAGGATGAGTATTGTATAGAAACTCAAAACGTTCAACTGACTAAATAGAGTATCCCTTCAGGACTATTTTAGAATTAGATAACTATGAATTTTTATTTATCATAATTTATAATTAAATTTATAACCAAATCAGTATCTCAAATTCTGTTTTATATTTTTATATGAATGTTAAAAATTTATCCAATACATTCACTCAATATATATAGAAT
>WAJX01000178.1 GCA_015523665.1 Ferroglobus sp. | reverse complement strand
TCTTTAGCCCAGCATGAATATGAGAAATTCATATGTGTGAATGAACTAACATTCTTCATACCTTAAGTCTTTCTAAGTTATTTTTAAATTTAGAAAGACTTAAGGTATGAAGAATGTTAGTTCATTCACACATATGAATTTCTCATATTCATGCTGGGCTAAAGAATGGGAATTTCTCCATGCTTGGAAAAGTCCTATCCAACCATCATCGTAAATGTATGGAAGGAGTGAGCGGGTCTGTTCGGGACAAAGAGCAGGAAAAAGATAAACACAGAAAGATCATGGAATTTGCAATTGAAATGCTGCAGGATGAAGGGAGACCACTGCCTGCCGGAGTTATTGCAGGGGAGTTCAACAGAAAGCACGGAAAACACTGGAGTGCCACCACAAATGAAGTTGCAAATACCCTCAAGTCCTATCCAGAGATTTTTATCAGAGTTAAGTATCGTAAAGGGTCACATCCAGCCTTATGGGGTCTTATAGAATGGAGCGGGGATGAATGAGTTTTTCTCATAAAAATTGAATTGATAAAGGGAAAATTCAAATGTTAAATGTGAATTGCCTCTGCTCAAGCATAGAGGATTCCTGCCATTGGAAGTAAATTGTAAGTACGGCCTCCATTGTATCAAAAAATTATGATGTAGTTAGTGAATCACATCTCGCTTACCCAAGGAGTCTTGTGAGCAACGGTAAATAAAAGATTTAATCAATTTAATTCCAAATTTAACTACTCTAATGTGCAGATTTACTAAGTACATTGTATAGAGAGCTTCATAAATTAGTTTGAGAATACATCCCTCATATCTATTCTCAAATTCTCCAATAACATTTCTATAATTTATGCAATGATTCTTTACTCTCTATCATTAAAAAGGTAAATATACCACTACATAGAACTAATAATCATGCAAGATTACATACTTTGGTTCGAAGAAGTAGATATAAAATCGATTGAAAGAGTTGGTGGAAAAATCGCAAATTTGGGAGAGCTTACTAAAGCAGGATTCCCGATTCCTCCTGGATTTGCAATCACAACAGAAGCGTATAGAGAATTTATGACAAAAAATAATATTTATGACCGTATTCATAAACTGTTAGAGCCTTTAAATAAAGATGTAGATAACCACACTTTATTAGAAAATATTTGTATAAAAATAATGAATGAAATAGAATCCGGTAAAATGCCAGATAAGATAGAAAGGGCGATATTCTCTGCCTATAAAGAACTCATAAAGAAAGTTGGCGTACAAAAAGTAAGAGTGGCAGTTAGATCAAGTGCAACTA
This sequence comes from Ferroglobus sp., assembly GCA_015523665.1. Taxonomy (GTDB): domain Archaea; phylum Halobacteriota; class Archaeoglobi; order Archaeoglobales; family Archaeoglobaceae; genus WAJX01. The sequence continues at coordinate 4,804 of WAJX01000178.1, read as the reverse complement.
CAGAGGATATGGAAGATGCGAGTTTTGCTGGACAGCATGAAAGTTATTTAAACGTTAGCAGAATAGACGAAATAATTAATAAGGTCAAAAAATGCTGGGCGAGTTTTTTTACTCCAAGGGCAATCTCCTATAGACTGAAACATGAATTGGACTACCAAGAAATTTCTATGGGTGTGGCTATCCAGAAGATGGTTGATTCTAAGGTTTCGGGTGTAATGTTTACAATTCATCCAATAACAAGTAATAAAGATGTAATTGTAATCGAATCAGTGTGGGGTGTTGGAGAGGGACTTGTAAGTGGCCTGTGTACTCCAGATAACTATCTCATAGACAAAATTACATTTGAGATTTTACAAAAGAAAATTTCATCGAAAGATATTGAGATAGTTTACGATGAGAAAATCCAAGAGAATGTATCAAAAAAAGTCTCTTCAGCTAAAAGGACTCTTCCATGTTTATCTGAAGAGGAATTAATTGAACTTGCAAAAATTGGAAAGAAAATTGAAGAGTACTACGGCTCTCCACAAGACATAGAATGGGCCATAGATGCAAATCTGAAATTCCCGAAGAATATTTTTATTCTTCAAAGTCGTCCTGAAACAGTACTGTCTAGGAGAGAACCTTTAAGACCTAAAAGTGAAGTGTTAGACAGTATTTTAACAAATATTTTGTAAAATACTTTATATAGTGTTTGAGATTTAAGAGGAAACCTTAAATTTGAAGATTTATTATGTGAATATCATGCCTCAGGAATTGAGTAAATATCTGATTGATAACCTATCAAGACTTGGACTTTCCAAGTCAGAAGCTAAATTGTACTTACTGCTATTGAAATACCCAAATTCTACTGTCGAAGATTTAAGAAAGAAATTGAACATATCTGCTACTAGGATTTACACTATCCTAAACCACTTGGAACTGAAAGGTCTTGTAGAGATCACATATCAAAAACCTAGAAGATATATGCCCGTGTCTCCGTATGTGGCTACAAATATTTTAGTAAGGAATCGTGAAAAGCAATTTTATGAATCTTTAAGCATTAGAGAAAAGCTATTGAACCATTTAATTGAAAAAAAAATATATAGAGACAAAAATGCTATCATGACTAATATTTCAGAAGAGATAAAGGAAAGAGAGTCTGTAGTTGAAAAGATAAGAGAGATCATCAATAAATCAAAAGAACTATTGATAATGGGTACCACAAATGAGTTAACAAGGATTGTGTATCGTTTTGAATTAGACATTGTTAATGCTAAAGATAGAGGAACTGAGATGTACTTTTTGGCACCTTTTACTAAAGCAGTCAGTGAAATCTCAAATAAATTTGGTAATTGGGGTAAAATTAAGGATCTAGAACCAGTATATATTCGTATGTACATACGAGATGAGAAAGAGGCTTTCTTTCTCCCAACGGAACCAGCACTTTTTGAAAAAAAGGAATACGATGTTGGTGTTCTAATACATTGTACAGATATAGTACGACAGATCAGAAATTTTTTCTTTTGCTGTTGGGAAAACGCTAAAGAAGTTAAACTAAATTAACAAGATACAAATATATAGTAAAAAGTTATAGGGAATTGGGACGTAATTACCTCATCACCTTTACAGCAAATATGTTGTGCCACAGCCCAACGGCAAACAGGGCCATCTCCCTTCTATCTTCCCTTTTCTGTCTTATCAACCATCCAAATCTTCTCTTATCAGCTGAAAAACCTGATTCGCTCAGATTCCTCTTAAAGTACTTCTTAAGAAATCTGTAAGGAGATTCAACAATTCTTTCAATAACTCTCAGCCAATCAAATCCTATTCTGGAAAGATTTCGCTTTGGAATAACGTAGATGGCTGTTTCCTTACCAAACATCCTCAAAGTCTTCCTCGTACTGTAATATCTGTCTAAGGAGATTGAATTTATCTTTACTCCCATGCTTTTGAGCATCTTCATTGCTTCTTTGAAAGCATCCTTCTCAGATCTTGAAAAATAACCTAAGCCAACGTACATTCCTGTTTCAAGATCTATTATCCTGAAAACGTAGCGAAAGTCTTTACCTCTCTTCTTAGGGTTGTTTCTGTAATGCTTCGTTATTGTTAGGCTGTATCCAGTTCCATCTCCCGAAAATTCTCCAGACATTCCCTCTTCTTTCAACAAAAGGATGAAAAGGTTGTGTAAGGCAAGCTTAACTTCTTTATCCGAATAAAGCCTTTCTATCGTTTTGTAGCTGACCTTTATCCCGAATAAAGGTTCGAATAACTCTAAAAGCTCTTCAACATCTCTATTGCTTTTGTTGATGAGCCCTGCAAACAAAAAGAGCATAACTCTTTTCTCAAGATCAACTTTCTTTGGCCTTCCTGCTCTTTTCTGAATGCTAAGTGAGTTTACAGCTTCCCTGACATACTCAGGAAGCTTTCTCAGCCTTTCCTTAACAACTTCCCTCTTTTGCTCCCATTCAGCATATGGATAAGCTTTCTCCTCCTTCCTTATCTCCTCAACCACTTCATCCAGAACTTCTAAAAGATCCTTTACAAACCTCCTTGTCACTCTGAATCCAAGATTCATGGTAAGAATTAAACCGTAAAGTATTTAAGTATTTCTATGGATATACTAAATTATGAGAATGGTTGAGTTGAAGAAAGGGAACTTTGTTTTGAAGGAGGAGGTTGAAGTTGTTTTTGAGAAAAGAGTAACACCCTTTGGGAATTCAGCTAAAGTTGATGTTCCTAAAAGGTATATTGGTTGGAGGGCTTACGTGATCGTTGTCAGGGATTGAGAATTTTGTCCCAAACCCAAGTTACAGACAAAATTTATATTGTTTTTCCTAGTTTAACATTTTTTGTGGGTATCGAATTTGAAAATGAATTGATTAAGCATCTAACTAAACTTGGACTGACCGAATCTGAGGCCAAAATATACTTACTTTTATTGGTTAATCCCAATTCAACAGCTAAGATTCTAAGTAAATTTCTAGGAGTATCTATCCAGAGAGTATATAAAATCCTGCAGCATCTTCAGATAAAAGGTCTAGTTTTTATATCTTACAGCAATCCAAAAAAATTTTCAGCGGTTCCACCTCATATCGCCACAAGTATTTTAACAAGAAAGTATGAAGAAAATTTTTTTGAAGCTCTAAAAACCAGAGAAATCATTCTTAACAAAGTGATAGATAGTACGAAATTTAAGAATGTTTCTTTTGAAAATCTTAAGAATATGTTTTATGAAATAACTGACAGGAGAACCTTAAGATCGGTTATAAACGAAAGAGTAATAAAATCAAAAAAAGAAATAGCGATAATCACAACTAGAAACGATCTTATAAGGATAGTCTATGAAAGTAAGAGTTTATTTAAAGATGCTAAAAGAAGAGGTGTTAACATTTTTATAATATCTCCAATATACAATGTAGAAAAAGAAATCGCAGATGAGGTATCAAACTGGGGTTATTGCAAACACACAGAAGGAGTTAAATCCAGAATTTACATTTTCGATGGTGAATCTGCTTTGCTGATGCCTTCAATATCTCTGCTTAAAAATGGAAAAAACTATGATTGCGGAATTTTTGTATTGAACTCCGATATTTCTGACACATTAAGACTATTATTCTTTGAAACTTGGAACTCACTGTAATTTTTATAGAATGGTTTTTGGTATATGGATAAAATTAACACTTGATCATGAAAAAAATATTTTTTAAAATAGCATAAAGTCATATTCATGACTTGGAATGTTGAAACTTTACTGGTACCTACAGATGGGTCTGAATTGAGTAAATTAGCTTACAGACCAGCATTTGAGATCGCTAAGTTAAAAGATGCAGAGGTAATAGGTTTATACGTAATTGAGCTGCCAGGAATTATCATCAATCCATCCTGGGAAGAACAAAGAGAAAAAGAAGAAGAAGAGATTGCTAAAAAATTCTTATCAGAATTGGAGAAAGAAGGTAAAAAAGACAATATCAAGATCAAAACTAGGATAGAAAAAGGGAATGTAGCTGATACGATACTAAAAGTAGCTGAAGAAAGTGACGTGGATTTGATTGTTATGGGGACACATGGAAGAAGTGGAACAAAAAGATTGCTCGGAAGTGTGGCAGATGCCGTTGTTAGAGGAAGTCATTGTCCTGTGATGGTGATCAGAGAATTAAAAAGGGAGTAAAAGACAGTAGCAAAATCTTTGGCAATATTCAACAAATTCAACTAACACGTTGTATTAGGTTAAATGCCAATTTCTAATGATATTTATTCCATTTAAACGACTTTCGGAATTTTAAAAATAAATTTTAGAGATTTTTTAGGGTAAATCGTTAATAAAATTTATATTTCTAACTACAATTAAGACAATGATATGCAGGAGTTAAAATTGTTATCCAAACCTATAAAACTTGGAAAACTAAAATTAAACAATCGTGTTGTAATGACACCCATGGTTACAGGGTTAGCTACATTTGAAGGAGAAGTGACAGATGAACTGATAGAGAGATATAAAAGACAAATAATGGGAGAACAAGGAGCTGTAATATGTGAACCTGCAGTGGTTTTGCCTTCGAAAAGCCCACATAATCTCAGAATCAGTGATGAGTCATTTGTACCTGGATTAAAAAAATTGGTAGAAGAAGTCAAGGCTGTAAGTGATAAGACAAAATTTGGTATTCAATTGGTTCATTTTCTAAAATTATCTAGGAGCGGTTGGAGACAAAAAGTAGAAGATTTCACAAAAGAGGATATTAAAACTATAGTTCAACAGCATGTTGACGCTGCAAGAAGAGTGGCAGAAGCAGGTTTCGATTTTGTGGAGATCCATATGGCTCACGCT
>WAJX01000177.1 GCA_015523665.1 Ferroglobus sp. | reverse complement strand
GCCTTTATTATTCTTTCATGCAAGTAAACTGGGCCAGGTATCATTAACAAGTTCTCATTCATGTTATTAATGTCAAAAAGTGGTGCATTAATATACCTTTTCCTTTCTAACTTTCTCATTTTTCTTTCTTATCTCTTCCCCTTTTTATTTCTATTTCTTCTTTCTCCATTTTTTGATTATTCAATTTTAAAATAATAAATAATAAAACAATAAATAATAATGAGAAAATATAAAGAAAAAGAAAAATATGAACATAACTGAATAATAACTGAATAATAGCTAATTAATAATTATAAAAAATTTAATTAATTTAATACACCTCAGCCAACCCCATAAGTCTGTTCATGAGCCTATCCTTTTCAGGAGAATCAATTAAGGAATACTCCAAAACCTCTTCTATTCTCGAAACTGGTATTATCTCTATCTTATTTTCATGTTCCGCATCGAGCAAAACATCATCAATATTATCTTTTGGTATTATCACTCTCTTTAGTCCAGCTTGAATCGCTGCCTCTATTTTCTGAGTAATACCACCAACGGGTAAGACTTCCCCCTTCACTGAAAGACTACCAGTCATTGCAACACTCTGATCAACTTCAATTCCCTCTAATGCTGATATAACAGCAGTTGTAACACTTATACTGGCTGAATCTCCCTCCACACCTTCATAAGTTCCAACAAATTGAATATGAACATCATAATTCGATATATCTTTACCAATTATCTTCTTAATAATAGCTGATACGTTTATCACTGCCTCTTTTGCAATCTCTTGAAGTTTCCCAGTTGCTATTATCTTACCTTCCTCTTTGCTTAAAGCTGGAGTGACTTCTGCAATTATTGGTAACACTATTCCAGCAGATTCACCTATAACAGCCAATCCATTAACTCTACCAACCTTCCCTCCTTCAACTAGGAATAGCTTGTAATCCTTCCTCCTTTCAATATATTTATCTGCTAGTTGCTCTTCAATTGTCTTAGCAATCTTTTTAGCCCTCAGAACGTGACTAACCGTCACAACTTTCGCATTTTCAGATAGAGCTATATCACCTGCAGTTCTTATTATTCCTCCAAGATCTCTAAGTCTTAAAGTTAGATGATTTCTCCTTCCAGCTCTTTTTTTAGCTTCTTTAATTATTTCTGCAACTGCATACTTGTCAAAATGTGGAATTTTGCCATCTTTAATTATTTCCTGTGCCACAAATCTGACAAGTTTTCTTCTATTTTCCATGGTATCCGGCATTGTGTCATTCATATAAATTTCATAACCATACCCTCTTATCCTACTCCTTAAAGCTGGATGCATACCCATTAAAGCGTCCAAATTACCCGCTGCTACAAGAATAAAGTCACATGGAACTGGCTCCGTTCTCACCATCGCTCCACTAGATCTTTCAGATTGTCCCGTTATCGGAAACTTCTTTTCCTGCATAGCTGTCAATATCTTTTGCTGTGACTCTATTGTTAGAGTGTTTATCTCATCAATGTAAAGCACACCTTTATGGGCTCTGTGTATAGCTCCAGCTTCAACCCTTTCATGAGCTGGAGTTTCAAGACCTCCAGATTGAAAAGGATCGTGACGCACATCTCCAAAAAGGGCACCAGCATGCGCACCAGTAGCATCTTCAAAAGGAGCAACCTCTTTTCCTTCATTATTAACTAAAAGCTTTGGTATATTTCTCTCTTCTCTTGGCATCATATATCTTGAGAGCATAAAAATCATAACAGCAGCTATTATACCCCATAGAATTTGATTTTGAAGCATTGAATATGCTAATATTATAAAAACTAATAAAAATAAAAACATGTTTCTTGCCTGAGCTTTTTTCATCGCCTCCTCTTTATAAGCTTCCACGATCTCTTTTCCCTTACCTGCAGGCACCGTTCTAATCTTAGGCTGATTTGGATCCTCTGGATTAGGATAAACGAGGATGTCCTCAAGCTCCTCTTTTGGTAATAGTTCAGCCATCGCTTTTGCAAGCATACTTTTCCCAGTCCCTGGAGAGCCGATTAGCATCACATGCCTTTTTTGTATTGCAGCTTTCTTTATAGCTTCAACAGCATGATCTTGCCCAATAACTTGATCAATAAGCCTCTTAGGTACCTCTATTTCTTCTGTTGTTTCAAAATCAAGTCCACCCAGTAATTCCTTAATATCTTCATTCATGTTTTATATAATCTTGGATACTAGCTTTAAATACGTTATGCATAAAAATCTAGTTCTTCTTTTATCTTCTCATAAAACTTAAGAGTGAAATCATATCTTTCTTTAGCGATCTCTTTTGCTGTTTTTGTGTAAAGTAGATCGTCTAATTTAAGTAACTTTTCCTTAAAATGTTTTAACACATCAATTAAGCCCCTTCCCTTTTCACCAGCAAACATAAAAGTCCTCGCAATTCCTATAGCACCTATCGCATCAAGCTTATCCGCATCACTTAAAATCTTTGCTTCGATCGTTTTTGGCTCTATTTTTGAGGAAAAAGAGTGTGAGATTATGCAATGGCAAACTTTCTCTATAAATTCGTCATCATATCCCTCTGATTTAAGTATCTCCCTAGCTTCTTTTGCACTCTCTACAGCATGATTATCCTTATCCCTCGCGATGTCATGTAGTTCTACTGCTTTCATTATGATATCTATATCTCCACCTTCTCTCTTTGCTATAAATAAAGCTAATTTCTTAACCCTATCAATATGCCCTCTATCATGTGGCATAAAAGATACCTCCAAAAGCCGCTATAATTAAAGCGGGAAGCATATTCCCAACCTTATACCTACTTATTTCAGCTAAGTTTAAACCTATAGCAAGAACTAAGATCCCACCACAAGATGTGACTTCATTTATAGCAACTTCATTCAGATATTGGGAGATATTAAAAGCTAACAAAGTTATCGAACCTTGATAGACAAGAATTGAAAACGCTGAAAAAGCAACCCCAATCCCCAAAGCTGATGATAGAAATAACGCTGCAATTCCATCAAGCATAGTTTTTGCTAAAATTATTGAATAATCTCCAATTAAGCCTTCCTGTAAAGGCCCAATTATGGCCATTGAACCAACACAAAAAAGGAGAGAAGCTGTTATAAATCCCTCAGTAAACTCATAATGAGAGAATTTTTTCTCAACTTTACTTGCAAATTTCTCCAAAGCTCTTTCAATCCCTATTAACTCTCCAATAGCATATCCGATTACAATACTAGCAGTTATAAAAATTGGATTCCTTGTTTTAAGTGCCATATTTAATCCTATAACTATGATGGGCAATGCTAAAACTTTCATAAATCCTCTTCTCATATCTTCACTCAACTTACTTCCAATCGCACTCCCAATTAAACCCATAATCGCAACAACTACAGCATTAATAATTGTACCAATCATCTCTTTAGATTTAAATCTCAGATTTAAAAATTTAAATAAAGATACATTTAAAGATACATTAAGGCTAAATATTCATTTTTTATTTATTTTTATTTATTTCTAATTTAAAAATAATCTACTCTAAAAATATAAATAAAAAATTATAAAAATAAAAAATAGATAAGTGCTATAATGTCTCTCAACTTCTTCATCTCTTCCACAAGATTTTTATACAGATTTTTTACTTTAATATTGATAATCCCGCCTTAGCTCAGTGGCAGAGCGCGGGCCTGTAGTTTGCCAGCTCCCAGCCAGCTGGGAGCAGAAAGCCCGTGGTCCCCGGTTCAAATCCGGGAGGCGGGACTTAATCACAAATCTCTCATATTTCCCCCAGATATTATTTTCTGATTGAACCATAGATTGAGCAAATACAGATATCTAAAAATTTCATCTACACTAACGATTTCCAACAAATTCAATTTCCCTTTTACAAATTGTAACAACATTACAATTTATAATAAATATTTATAATAAATAGTTAAATAGTAATATTCAATAATGCTCTTTTAAACCTATCCAATATTCTCTCAACTCTTCCTTTGATGAGAAAAACAACTCTCTAATACGTTCATAAAAACAAATTTTCTTGCTGTATTAGATTAGATCTCAACTCTTCATCTTTACAAGTTCATAATTTCAATTAAAGGAAATATTCAATGTGACGAATAAGGAATTATTAATATATAATAATTTTTTAATATAGATCTTTTCTGAAATTTTTAATCAATTTTCAATCCATATA
>WAJX01000176.1 GCA_015523665.1 Ferroglobus sp. | reverse complement strand
ATACACATCAGAGTATCCCAGGATGGAGAGAAAATCATACCGGACTACAAACTAACAGAGGAGGTTAGGAGATACGTCAATTGAGCAAGGAACTTTTAAAAAAATAGTAACAAATTTAAAGAGAGAGTGGTTCTTGAGCCTACTTGTTCTTCTTTTCTTACTTCTCTCAATCCTTGATCATTCTCTGCCAAGAAAGAGCTTGGGATTCATAGACTACGAGAGCCTAGCAATGATTTCATCACTCCTGATTGTTTCCAGAGGGATGGAGCTCTCAGGAATCTTCAGCAGATTTGCCCATAAAACTGTCATGATTTCAGGTGGCTCGAAATTCAGGCTGTTAAGCACGATGATAATTGTTGCAGCTTTATCATCAGCCTTTGTTATGAACGATACCGCTATATTCATTTTTATTCCTGCGATGATGGCAATCTCTAGGATTTCGGAGATAGATTTACCGGAAGCGGTAACATTAGCAATCATATCCTCCAACATCGGCTCTGCCATCAGCCCAATTGGAAACCCACAGAACATAATAATCTGGAGAAGCTACAATCTCCAATTTCTGAAATTTACAGGATTGATGTCTCCATATGCGATTCTCTGGCTATCTCTACTATTAGCCTTTATCTGGATCAAAACTAGGAACAAAAACCTGAAAACATTTCAAATACCAAAAATTGAGATTAGAAAGGGGCTTTTTTACATCTCTGCATCCCTTTTGATTGTCAACGTTTTGCTTGGTGAATTAGGTCTTTCTTTTGCTGGACTTGTTTTGACAACAGTTATCATGGCAATTGCCGAGCTAGGGGTACTTCTTTCATTTGATGTGGCACTTCTTGCCATTTTTGCGCTTATCTTCATAGATTTCAATGAAATCTCCTCTCTGTTTTTTGGTAAATTCTTCCTTGAGACTTCTCTGCAAAAAATCTTGATATTCTCTGCCATTTTAAGTCAGCTAGTAAGCAATGTGCCCGCAACGGTTGTGCTCATCTCTCAGAATGTTCCTTGGTTTCCTTTGGCAATAGGTGTCAATCTTGGAGGAACCGGAATGATTACTGGATCTCTGGCAAATTTCATAGGGGTTAGGATATCCGGAATAAGTCTGAAAGATTTTCATAGGTATTCTCTTCCCTATTTTCTGATAGCATTATTTCTGACAGTAGCTTTGATGGCTATTTTGTGAAAAATCTAAAACATCAGAAATTTATATACCTGATGGAATTAAATCTCTCAAGCAGATAATTGAATGGAAAATCAATTTCAGAGCCTTTACGCCCAAAATAATTTGGCATTTCATTCTTAAACCAACAATTTCAGCAAAATCTAGAATAAAATGCTGAAAATTCCAATCCTAACTACCGGATAACCTTCTTTCTGATCTCCTTTCTCTCCAAAACCCAGCTAAATAAGTTTAATCAAAAAACAATTTGGGTTGAGAACCTCAAAAAAGCTTCGTCCCGCAAATATGATAATTCTGGAGAGATTATTCATCGAGTTATAGATATCTCGCCAAAAATTTCGTTGGCTTGAGGTTCGCTTCTGAACAGCCCTTAAGATTATGCTCCTTTAGCAATTAAAATGGAGAGTTGCTCAATATCCAGAATTCTTGGCAAAGCATTTTATCTTTTTTCAAAAGAATTTGTATAAGATTGAAGCAAAATTTCAAGCAGAACAAAGGTCGAGCGCTTTGATCGCTTTGCACAAACATGGTTTATCTTCTTGCAGAATGTCGTAGGTATCTGAGATCTTCGCAAGAGGGTTCAGTCTGAGCATAGCGTAGCCGGATGCCTGCATGTCAAATTGAGGACAAGAGTTTCGAAATAATCTAAGGAGCGTAGACTCTAGAGGAGTGGTTCGTCTTATATCACCTCTTTAAAATACGATCTAATCTCCCGGTCTAATTTATCCCTGTCTTTGGTGGAGCATAATAATAACACTTCTGCATTGTTATCGCTAAGGTTAGTAAAACTGTCTAATAACTCTAAAATAGCTCCATACACATGACCATCATCTGAGATTGCTATTGCATCAATATTTTTTATATACACAACACAACGCCGTATGCGATTTATTTTCCCAAAAAGCTCTCTAATAGACCTTTCCATTTCCCCAAACCATCTTGTCCTAAACCATGTACCTCTAACAACAAGGTATGGACAACGTAATCTTTGGCACACTATAAAAGCAATTGTTGATGCTATTTTATCAGAAAGTGGTAATGATTGAGACAGCAAAATTGGCTTAAAATGAGGGTTTCTGGAAAAATTTTCGGCTATTTGCTTGACTCTATTAACAATATCCTCATTTTCGATTTCACTACTTCTATCTCTTGGTTTTTCTATATGGAATTCTCTTAAAGCTGATGGTTTAACACGATTTTTAGCGTTCAATAAATCTTCTTGAGTTATGAAATCTCTGCCTTCTAAAGCTGCTTGTAACAGACTTTCATTTAATAATTGAAGCAGATCGGCTCCAGTAAAACCTATGGTTTGCTCAGCAATTTCATCCAAATTTATGTTTGCATATCGACCACCAGCATAATTATTTAAGAGTATTTTGAGAATTTCTTTTCTCTCATCTGCACTAGGTGGATCAAATTCTATCTCTAAATCAAACCTTCCCGGTCTTCTGAGTGCTGGATCAAGAGCTTCGGGTCTGTTTGTTGAACCTATAACTACTACATGACCTTTTGATACTTCTCTTTCTAACCCGTCCATTAAGCTTAAAAGCTGTCCCACTAATCTTGGTTCCAACTCACCTTTTGTTACATCTCTACGCGGTGCAAGGGAATCCAACTCATCTATAAAGATGATCGCTAAATTTTCTTCTTCTGCTCTTTCTTTAGCTAATGTAAAAATCTGTCTTAATCTTGCTTCGCTTTTTCCATAATATTGGGAGATTATTTCTGGACCCCTTATCATAATTGGCTCCGAAAGACCTAATTTTTTAGCTAAGGTCTTCATAAGTAAAGTTTTTCCTGTTCCAGGAGCACCATAAAATAATAATCCTCTGGGTGGCTTCGTGCCAGGAAATCTGCCA
>WAJX01000175.1 GCA_015523665.1 Ferroglobus sp. | reverse complement strand
GTTTTTGTTGATAAAGAGAAAGAGGATGAAGAAGTTATTGAAGAAGAGCAGAGAGAGAAAGAAGTAAGGTCTAAGAAAGTAGGGCCTAGTCCAAGAAGGTTAGCTGAGTTAGAAGAAGAAGAGTTTGATGAAGAGGAAGAGTCTGATGTTGGTGATTATGAGGTAGAAGATGAAGAGGATGAGGAAGATGAAGAGGATGGAGATGATGATATTCCGTTTTGAGGAGGAGTAGTTGAAAGAAAATTTAAGGGTTTCAACAGGCTCAACTTTATTAGATCTAGCAATTTCAGGTGGAAGATGGAAAGAGGGTGGAATTCCTGGAGGGATACTTGTAGAGATCTATGGCAGTGCTGGAGTTGGAAAGACAGCTGTTTTACTTGAGATTTGTTCTTATGCTCAAGCTAGAGGAGGAAAAGTGAAGTTTCTTGATCCAGAGGCTAGATTGGATATGGAATATTCTAGAATCTATGGGATGAATCTCAATAAGGAGGATTATACTAGACCTGATTTTGTAGATGAAGTTTTTAATGAAATCAGAAAATGGAATCCAGATGGAGATTTTATTAATGTTATAGCTTGTGACAGTTTGGCAGCATTGTCTACTAAACAAGAGATGGAAGATGAGGACAAGATGGGAATGAGAAGAGCTAAAGAGTTTAGTGAAGGTCTTAGAAAGATAATGAGGGTAATAGCAAACAATAACTGGTTACTTGTATGTACAAATCAAATTAGAGAGGGGCAATCTGGGAAGTTTACTCCTGGGGGAAAAGCTATCGGATTTTATGCTTCTTTAAGAATTGAGATGAAACCTGCTCATCCTATAAGTCAGGTTGTAAAGATGATGAAGATTGAAGGGAAAGAGTATAAAAAAGTAATAGGGATTAAGTCAGAATGTATAGTAAAGAAATCTATTATTGATGATCCTTACAGGTCTTGTTATGTGTATGTAATATTTGGATATGGAATAGATGATATAAGAGGGAATTTGCAGTGGTTAAAAGATAATATGAAGTTAACAAAATATCTTGCTGTTGATAAAGAATTTGTTTCAATGGAGAAGGCTATAGAGTATATAGAAGAGATGAATTATGAAGATCAGTTGAAAGAAATGGTTATTGATCTTTGGAATAAGATTGAGAAAGGGTTTACTATTAAAAGAAAAGGGAAGAAGAGATGATAAAGAAATTAAAGATAAGGAATTTTCAAAGCCATAAGGAAACAGATCTTGAGTTTAATAGTGGAATTAATGCTCTTGTAGGAAGTTCTTCTGTTGGAAAAACTGCTATCATAAGGGCAATAAATTGGGTTGTTAACAATAGACCTCGGGGATTCTCTTTTCATTCTACTTTTTCAGATGATAATTATACTTATGTTGAGATTGATTTTGATGATTGTAAGGTTGGGTTAAAGAAGACAGAAAAGGAAAGTGTTTATGGTTTGAAGGTTAAAAAGGACTGGGTAAAATTTACTTCTTTTGGAGCAGATGTTCCTGAAGAGGTTAGGATAGCTGTTAATTTGAATGAAATTAATATTAGCAATCAATTTGATACTCCCTTCCTTGCTCTTGAGTCTGCTGGGGAAGCTGGTCGTGTTTTTGGTAGAATTATGAAACTAGATAAGGTTGATTCTTATATAAAGACTTTGACTTCTGCTATTAATACTGTTTCAAAAGAAGAGAAGATTTTTATGGATGAGATGGAGAAAAAGAAGAAAGAATTAGAAAAGTATAGCTTTATTGATGAGTATGAAAAAGAAGTTGAAAATTTGAAGGTTATTTATGATGAGTTTAAGTCTGTTATGGATACAGAAGAGTCTATAACAGATATTCTTGCAAGGATTGAGACTATAGAAGTTGAGATTGAGAAGTTGTCTAAGATAGAAGAGTATGAAAAAGAGTTTTTCAAGGTTGAAAGTCTGCTAGAAGAGTTAAAGAAGTGTAGTGAAGCAAAGAGTTTATTAGAGAGGGTTATTAAGGTTAATAAGGATCTAGGCTGGTTGGAGTTCTTGGATATTATCAGTAGTGAAATTGAAAGCTTGAGTTCTTTAAGTTTGGAATATAGTCATGTAAAGGAGATGGTTGAAAGATATTCTGTTGAAATAGAGAAGTATAAAGAATTGTTAAGTGTTGAGAAGCAAGCTTCTTTATCTTTTTCTAAGTATGTTGATGAGTATAAAAAATTGCTTATTAAAGCTAAGAAATGTCCTCTATGTTATGGGGATTTGTCAGAGGATAAAGTTAATGAAATTATTAACGATCTTGTTGGAGGTGTTTATGAGGTCTAAGATTATTTGTTTATCTGATTTACATTTGATGAATAAAAAACCTGTTGGAAGAAAAGATAATGTTCCAGAAACTCTTTATAAAAAGATGAGTTTTGTATATGATTATGCGGTTGAAAATGATATACAGCTTGTTCTTATAGCAGGTGATATTTTTGACACTCCAAGATCTTGGACTTTGATGTCAGAGTATTATGATTTCTTTATGAGATATAAAGACAAGGGAGTGGATACTTTTGTAGTAGCTGGTCAGCATGATCTATATGGGCATAATTATGACTTGCTTGATAAAACTGCTTTAGGAATGCTTGCAAAAGGGAGAGCATTGAGGATACTTCCGAAGGAACCATATCGGTTAAAGTTGTATATAAGTGGTACTTTTGTGATGTTGGTCGGTGTGAGTTATGGATTCGGGTTACCTGAAGTGGGTTTAGATGATTCTTGTTTTAATATTGTTGTTATGCATTATCCTATTATTCCTGATGAATGGAATCCTTGGTGGTTTCAGAAATACATGACTCTTAGTGAGCTTGTCGAATATGGAAGAGAAAGGAATTGGAATCTTGTTGTTTGTGGAGATATACATAAGAAGTTTTTTTATAAAGATAAGAAAATAACTGTAGTAAATACAGGACCTCTGTTAAGAAGAGAGTTGACTGGGGATATGAGAGATCATAAACCCTGTTTCTTTGTTTATGATTTAAATACAAGGGAAGGGAATTTTATGGAAATAGACCATCTTCCTTGTGAAGAAGTTCTTGATTTTGAGAGTAAGGATAGGGAGTTGGCTTTATCTAGATCACTAGATGAGTTTATAACTGCTTTAAAAAGTAAGAATTTTAAAAGAGCTGATTTTTATTCAAATCTGAAATTTCTTTTAGAAAATGAAGACAATGAAAAAGTAAAAGGGATTATTGATAAAATTATTTCAGGAGGTAAGGTTATATGAATTTAGAAGAAAAAATGAAGGAATATAAAGAGTTAATAGAGAGACAAAAGAGAAAACTTATGGAGTGTAAAGGTGAGCTTAAAGTGTTAACTAAGAGGTTAAAAGATGAGTTTGGG
>WAJX01000174.1 GCA_015523665.1 Ferroglobus sp. | reverse complement strand
TTTCTTTTATATCAATGTAAAACCTAATTATATAGGGAAATTTTAAAAAATGCTTTTCTTTTACCCTACTATTTCTTATTGTTTAATACATATATATTGATCTTTTTGGATGATGCAATTAGATTTAAAATTAATAATAAAACCATATAGTTCTATAATCTCTAATATTTTCACCTCTTGAAGCTAATTCTTCAAGGTATTCATAAATAGGAACATCAACATAATTATAAGGTGGCATAGGAAAAATATTTTTCTCCCATGGGTGAAACTCATATACCCTTCTTCCATCGGGTCTGATCATAACCACTCTGTGATCTTGCCAAGCTCTCAAATGATTTTTACCCAATTTAGGAACATTAAAAACGGGTTCATCAGTTCTATCAAGGCCTGGTAATAATCTTGCCTCTTCTTTTCTTTCTTGAAGCAATCTTGCTATTGGAACCATATATTTTCTTGTTTCTTCTTTACCTTTCATATTAAAAGTATAATATGGGTCAACGCCAATTAATCTTAAATCTCTTCGCAATTTAGCTAATTCAAATCTACGGGAATTTTCAATGGTAAAAACAGTTTGATTATAGACATTTATACCGACCTTTTTAATTTTTTGAACAGCTTCCATTGCTTCAGGAGTTATTTCATAAGAATGCTCAAAATGTGTAACAACAGCAATTTCTCTTCGCCCTGGCTCGTGAAATTGCGCAAGTATATTAACAAGGGAATCAGTCCATCTCATAGGCAAAACTACTGGGGTTCTCGTTCCTATTCTGATTCTATAGATATGTTTCATCTCTGCAAAAGCTTCAATGATCGCTTTAATCGAATTATCTCTCATCACACAAGGATCACCACCAGTAATTAAAACATCACCTATATTCTTATGTTTCGCAAACCATTCTATAGCTTTTTTCAATTGGAGCTTTGAAATCATAGCTTTAGAAGAAAGAACCTCATCTATTTCCCAATTTCTCTGACAATAAACACATATCTGGGCACAAGTATTAAAGGGTTTTAATATGGCTATACAAGGATATCTTCGAGTAACATGTTCAATTGGAGAAGTGTCATGTTCCCCCATAAAATCAAAAATAGTGTTTCTGCATTGCCTGAATTCAACCATCTTATCCACATATTCAGGTGGAGGAATTACCTGAGCCCTGATTGCATGGTCATAGCCTATAGAAAGTTCTCTATCCATTAAATGTAAATAATAAGGTGTAATTCCAAAAGGTATTTTATATTTAGAAGCTTTCTGGATTGCTTCCTTTTGTTCTTCCGTCAATTCAATTAAATCCAATAATGGTTTGGCATCTCTTATTACATGCTTTAAATGCCACATATAATTGTTCCAATCTGATTCCGTACCTCCAAAATATTTTAAAATTCGCTCCTTATTTTCTTGACGCCAATTTATTACATCCTCTTCTAATCCAGAAGGATACTTCATAAAATATTTCTTAATAGTACTTCCAAGTTCATCAAGTATTTCACTTCTAACTTGAGCAGCTTTTCTTCCCTCCAATCTTAGAAACTCAGGAATCCCCTTTTTAACTGCTCCATTTTCATGATAAATATTTGATCTACCATCTACTCCTCTAAATAAATTGATGAACTCCATTATAAAACCAACAGATACTTCCACTTTCAATTCATGATGCTCATCTCTTGCAAGCTTCCATAAACACTCCAGTGCTGAGACACCAGTCCTATACTCATTTATCGGTCCAATTACACTCTTAAATACTCTTATGCATTCCCTTACTGTTGCTTTCTCTAAAATATGTAAATTGTTATCCAGTTGAAATATCTCCCTCTCTTTCTTCTCAAGATAACTAAATAACTTTTCCCTTGCCTCTTCTAAATCTTTGGACTCTTTTAATATCTTGTAAATTTCTGGATTCGCTTCCCATAACCTATCTAAATAAGCTTGGTAATTGACTTCAAATTTAGGCTTTATTTCTGCTATTGCATCCGTAAATACATCATCAATTATCTTTGTACTTAAGTGGCGTGGTAATCTCTTTTCTTTCTTTGGCGGTTCTTTTTCTTCCGTTAAATTCTTCTCTGAGCTTTTTACCTCTGTTTTCATATATTCTTCTTTTTAATAAAATTATTATATTATAATAGTTCTCTATAAAAATACAATTTTTTTATAAATTTTTTACAAACTTATGTTTATCTTTTTTACTCTGTTACCTTATTATAAACATGTGCATCTTTCTCTATTATTCAAGCTAAATAATCCAATTTAATAAATATGATAAAAATAATTAATTTCTTATTTCTCTGAAAAATTCTATTTTAAACACTTAATATCAATATTTTGAAAAGGTTTAAATTTCTAAATTTGGTTATTGA
>WAJX01000173.1 GCA_015523665.1 Ferroglobus sp. | reverse complement strand
TATTTTTTATAAATTTAAATCATCTTAGACATTACATTTATTAGCATAACTCCCAATTTCAAAACAAGTTAAAAACCCAATAAAATGATATCTATAATACAAACAACTAACAACAAAATAATAATAATACAATAATACAACAACAAATAATAAAAAGGTAATAAAAAGGTGATAAGATGCTGTCATTAAATCTACTCCTACTACCATTCATATCATTTTTCATTATTTTTCTTTTATACCTTCTATTCCTAAGAATAAATTATTTAAATTCCATTAAAGCTAGAATCAATATATTTTATTCAAAATCAAAAATTAGGAGTAATACAAAGAGAATACTGAAAAAAAAGGAGATTAAAATCTCTAAAGTTATTTTCGAGCTTATCATCTTTCTCTTATTAATATATATAGCCCTAGCACACAAAGTATTCTTTGTTGTAGTTGTATCTAATAGCATGTATCCAACGTTTGAAAGAGGAGACTTAGTGTTAGTTCAATCAATTTTAATCGATCCAAAGCCTGGGGATATAATCATGTTTAACAGACCTGATATCAATTATCCAATCACTCACAGAGTTATCAGTATATCTCAAGGAAAAATATACACTGGAGGAGATGCATCAGGCCCTGATGACTTTGTTTTATCAGGAAAAGATGTGATCGCAGAAGTTGTTCAATTATTTAACAAGCCAGTGGTGATAAAAGGTGTTGGAAATTATTTCATACTCGATGCAAAGGAATTAAGAGATATCGGACCTTATGGAGAAGAGTATTTATTTTATAAAAAGTTAGTTGATCTATTCAAAACCTATGCCCTAGCAATTATAATAATTTCAATCTTACTTTACATCTATTTAAGCGTAAGAGTACACAGCTAAAACTAAATTACCTTAAGATTGGGCCAACATCTTCATATCCCTGTCTTTTTCCCATTCCTGCTTCCCTTTCTAATCTCTTTGGGTTTTTTATCAAATCTATAGCATTCCTTACATGTTTCCTAACTCTATCCTCCGCTATTCTACTTAATTCTCTCTCATCTCTACCCTCATCCTCATGTATTGTAACATCTATCACATGCTTGTTTGTTAAAATCTCAACTATTATAATCCCAATTGATAAAGCTAAATAACTTATTAAGTCCTTTTCAGTCTTTCCAACCCATCCAAGACTTATCACTGTATCACAATTCCTCTCTTCTATAAGCTTTTTTACAGCAATAGGCAAGTCCTTTATTCCAGGAACAGTATACCTTTCATACTTTACTCCATATTTTCTGAGTTCATCTATCGCAATCTTACCTAAATCTATTCTAGAAAAGGTTGTATCAGCTATTCCGATTTTCATTCCAACACCTCATAAGCGATATGTAAAGCTGGTTTAATAACTCCTCTCTCTAATAAAATCCTCTCTATAGCAGAAAGAGTGGCAATGACATGCAATTTCGATATATTCCCCATAGTCCCTATTCTAAATATTTTCCCTTTAAGCCTCTCTTGCCCACCAGAGATTGTTATCCCAAACTTTCTCTTTAAAGTCCCTCTGAGTTCTGAATCTGTTAATCCTTTTGGCATTTTTATTGCAGTTACAGTATTTGAATAATTACTGTATTCATTTAGCTCTGGGAATAGTTTAAGCCCAGCATTAACCGCCCATTCTCTAACAGCTCTAGAGAACTTTCTATGCCTTTTGATTCTATTCTTAATACCTTCTTCCTCTATAATCATTAAAGCTTCCTTTAAAGCTAAAAATAACGGAATAGCTGGAGTATATGGTGTCTGATTTTGTTCAGCCTTCTTTAAATATGAAAAGAGATCGAGATAGTAAGGTGCTTTCTCATTATAGTAGTTCCATGCATTTTCACTAACAGCAACCATAGCTAATCCTGGAGGTGCTCCTAAACACTTCTGACTACCAACTATGGCCACATCTATGCCCCATTCGTCCATTCTTACTTCATCTCCTCCAATACTAGTAATTCCATCCATTATAACGAGAGCATCATATTCCTTTGCCAATTTTGCAATTTCCTTAGCAGGATTTAATATCCCCGTTGAGGTTTCATTATGAACAAAAATAACCGCCTCACTTCCATTCTCCAAGGATTCTTCCACCTTATCAAGCTCTATTGATTTTCCCCATTCAAACTCTATTTTATCAACTTCAACATACTTTTTAGCTATATCAAAAAATCTCTCCCCAAATTTTCCATTATCTATACATGTGACTTTTTTTAATTTCGAAAACGATGCGATCGCAGCCTCCATTCCAGCAGTACCACTTCCAGATATTATTAAGATTTCATGTTTAGTTCCAAAAAGAGGTTTCAAAGCTTCTCTACAATAAGCAAAGATTTCCTCAAATTCACTACCTCTATGACTTATCATTTGCACACACATAGCCTTTATTATTCTTTCATGCAAGTAAACTGGGCCAGGTATCATTAACAAGTTCTCATTCATGTTATTAAT
>WAJX01000172.1 GCA_015523665.1 Ferroglobus sp. | reverse complement strand
TCTCTGTTCTCTCCATTTGATCACCCCTAGAACTGTATCATTGATCGCCCAATTGAAATGTATTTAAGATTTTTCTTTTTTAACCTACTATTTAACTAAGTATTAACTACTATACAGCTAACTGGATTTTCAAAATAGCTCAGATATATTGAATATTTGCCAGATCGTTTCTAAGTTATCTCTAAAATTAAAGAAAATATACCTCTATTTCTTCACCACTCTCTACAACTTCTATATCTTCTCCTACAAGTGTATACGAATTGGATTTAACAAGACTGCTGATTATTCCCGAACCAGAAGTTGCGATGGGATATGCAACCCTTTCTCTAAGATTTACATTTAGTCTCACAAAGCTCGTGTATCCAAGTTTAGAGTATATCTTCTCACCTAATTTTACTGTGAACCCATCTTCAAAGCCTAAATTTAACATTTTTTTAATAGCAGGTTTTAAAAATAAATATGCAGAAGCGACACAAGCTGAAGGAAATCCTGGAAGACATAAAAATAATTTCTCATTAACCAATGCTGTTATAGTGGGTTTTCCCGGTGTTAATGCAACACCTCTAAAGAGGACATCTCCAATTTTTGAAAGAATTTGATATACATAATCTCTCCTTCCAACAGACGTCCCACCTATAGGGATGATCAAGTCATAAGATTCACAACTTGAGACATCCTCAAAAACTCTTTCTATGATCTCTTTATTATCTGGAACTATATCATAAGTCTCAACATCTCCTCCCCATTTTTTAATAAGTCCTGAGATCATTATACTATTACTCTCATACACTTTCCCAGGAATAAGCTCATCACTTGGCTTTAGTAGTTCATCTCCAGTTGGAATTATGAGTATCCTTGGTCTTCTAAAAACCCTCACCTTCTCAACTTTTGAGGATCTCAATAAGGCTAAATGGAATTGATTTAGAATTTCCCCTTTTTTTGCAATCATTTCGCCCTTTTTTATATCCTCTCCAGCTAACCCTACGTTCTCAAATTTTCGAACAGCTTTATAAATCTCTATAAAACCATTATTCTCCTCGACATCTTCTCTTTTGACAACCGCATCAGCATTATTTGGAATGGCATCTCCAGTATGAACATAAACACATGTCTCATCAGTAACATTATTAGAGATCTTGAGTATAACGGGTCTATCTCTGCTTGCATGGATAACTGATATATGTTTAACTGCATATCCATCCATGGCTGCTCTGTTGTAATGTGGAACATCAATTCTTGCATAAACATCTTCAGCAAGAACTCTTGAAAGTGCGTTTTCTATATAAACTTCTTCAACATCTTTTTGAGTAAAAGGAGAGATGTTTTGGAGAAAGAGTTTTTGAGCATCATTTAAAGAGATTAATTCTTTAAATAGAATTCCTCCACTTACTGGTGGAAAAATCGCTATAACATCATTCTCTGAAACTTTATGTTGTTCATCTTCAATAACTTTACCATTTACCATGATAATTGCATAGTTGTAAAGTTTCTCGATTTCTGGAGATATTTTGGCCAATTTTTCCTTAACTTCTACTACACTATCTGCATTAATTTCTATCTCTCTTTTTCCAATTATCTCTCTAAAGTTGGCGAAAAGCTTGACTTTTACCATGGTAAAGTTTCAACATTTGATCTTTAAGATTTTTTGATTGACCGTTCCTTAAAATTGGCTTTTACTTGATTGTGATGGATTGGTTAATTTCAAGTTAATTAAAATTAATTTAATAATTTTATTTATTTTATATAAAAAATATAAATAATACAAAATAAATTAGGGTTCATCTCACCTGAACCGCAAACATATCGATTACGAAAGTTAGAAAAGCTGAGAGTAACATCACCCCTCCAATAATAGGTAGGAATAATAAAAATGCAGTTCCTATTATGCTCACATAGAAAACAAATTTAGTAAGCTTAGCGTTTAATAAATCTGCTATCATAGGGATACCCTCTTCTCCAAGTTTATCGGCATATTTATCCATCCATGTTAACATCGGAATTATGTGGTATTCTGCTCCGATTATTGTTAATGTTACCCATCCTAAGAGTAATAGATGAACGTGCTGGAATGTTAGTTTAAATGTAAGTGCATTAATCAATGCAATTGTAATTCCAACAACTCCGAAGATCAAGCCTATAATAAAAAATTTTACACTTATATCAAGTCCAGCATGTGTTTCGGGTCTTTTTAAGAGCGTTATAAAGAGATTTATTGTTAAAAGATAGAAGGATATAGCAAAAAGTACTCCAGAATATAGTAATATATCTAAGTTTTGGTAAAATCCATAAAATATTCCTATTAAAGCGATATTTGAGATGATGAGCGTTAAATAAGCTAATTTATTGCTCCATAACTTTCTCAGAGATAACATTGGTAAAAGCTCATAAAGACCGCCATAAGTTGTTAGAGCTATAAAACCAGCTGAGAGAATATGGGCATGTATTTGGAATATGAATGGTTTTACAAGTAGAACGTAGATTATTCCGGCAAACAAATAGATGATAGAAATGGAAAAAAAGATAACAGATATGCTAATATTCTTCTTCAAACCCTCGAAAATTGTGGAATATATCGATAGAGTAAAGAGAATAACACCTATGAAGTATATTAAACCGGAGAAGAGCAACATTTCATAATTTTGTAAGAACGAATATATTAAGAGAATTAATCCTGCGTTTAATAATATAAAGCTAGCTTCGGCAAATCTCTTTAGCTTCAAGGGTGTTGCTGTTATTGTTGGAATTAGTTGATACATAGCCCCAATAATTGTTAGAGTTACAAATCCAGCTAGCATTATATGTGCGTGAACAACTTTGAAGCTGTTAGAATAAAGAAAGTTTGCAACACCAATAATCGAGCCGATAAAGAAATAGATCAAACCAGCATAAAGAAACCTCAATGGTAAATTTTTAATTAGTAACAAGGATATCCCTCAACTTTTAATCTCTTCAACTCTCTTCTATTTCCTTTATAAGTTTATCAATATCAATTCCTCTAAAATCTGCTGAATCTTTGAGAGTAACATTTCCTCCACAGCAATCACATATTCCATATTTAAATAAAACCTTTCTGGCTGATGGTTTTTTTCTTAAAACTTCCGAAATTGTCATTTCAGGAGTTATCATGCTAATCCCCAGATTATTTTACCTCTTCCATCTTTATATATTTTCTC
Source organism: Ferroglobus sp. (assembly GCA_015523665.1). Taxonomy (GTDB): domain Archaea; phylum Halobacteriota; class Archaeoglobi; order Archaeoglobales; family Archaeoglobaceae; genus WAJX01. Next base: position 1,558 of record WAJX01000172.1, on the reverse strand, counting down.
ACATCAACTATCTTACTCTTTGCAGATTTTAGCTCTTCAAGTGTTTGCATCACCTCTTCATATTTATCACCAAGACATTTCTTAGCATATTCACACCATTGAACGCAACTATCTATTTCGAATATGACTTCCTTTCCACAATTTTCACAGACTCCTTTTATTTCATCTGTCCATCTCTCTATATCAGCTCCACAATGAGGACATTTCACAATCTCTAAACTAGGCCTAAATATTGTTGATGCTCCTGGACAACTTCCAGGGATTATTTTTGGTTCTCTTATCTCTAACTTAACGTGATCACCTTCTTCCTTTAACTTAACAAGATACCCTCGATCATGAAGCTTTTTAATGAGTGGTTTTGGCTCTGTTTCTATTATAACATCTAACTCACCCTCTTTCTCCAGTTTTTCAAATATATATGAAATCCTTTTATCTCTTTCAAGCCCTCTAACATCTATAACTTCCACCATAATTATTTCCTCCTAATCTTAACTCTCCATTTATCTCCTTCAAAATTTGCTTGACATGAATAACCCATTTTTTCTAAAGTTGCCATCAAAGGCTTAGGCTCAATCTCAACGATAAGATCTATCTCTCCATGTTCTTTTAATTTCTTCATAACTAATGGTGGTCTTTCGGGATGTGGCAATCCTCTAACATCTACCTCTATTATCTCAACACTATTGCTCATATATATCATCCTCTTCTTTTTATTTAACTTATATTTTTATTTAATTATTTTAATTTATATTATTTCTTTGCTTATTCATCTTTATTGATGAATATCACTTACAGAGTTCTTCATTTAATTCTTTTTCATTTATGTATCCAGTTACTCTAACTTCAGCCTTGACACCTAAATCTTCTATTGCTCTTTTAACTGCAAAAGCCAATTGTTTACCTATTGGACAGAAAGGTGAGGATGGTCTAAATGTTAACTTTACCCTATCACCTTCAAGCTTTAAATCTTCTATCAATCCCATTTCCCACACATTCTGCTTAGTATGTGGATCTAAAATTCTCTTTAACTTCTCAACAACATCTTTTTCAACAACTTTCGTTACCATAGATATACTTTAAACTTAAGGATATATTGAGCTAATCCCTAAGAAATTCGGGATATAAAAATAAAAAATATAAATAAAAAAGATAAGTGTAGAAAATGAGAATATTAGTCTTCTTCGCTACTTTCAGTTTCTGTTTCTGGTGTTTCGCCAGTCTTTTCTTTCTCAAGTCCTTTGGCTGCGATTACATCGTCTATTCTTAGGATCATTATCGCTACTTCAGTAGCTGAATTTATTGCTTGTTTTTTAACTCTTAAAGGCTCTAACACTCCTTTGTCTCTCATATCTATGACTTTCCCTGAGAATACATCAATTCCAGCGTATACATTTCCTTTCTCATGCTCTTTTCTTAGCTCAACCAGTACATCTATTGGATCCAATCCAGCGTTCTCAGCTAAAGCTTTAGGAATGACTTCTAATGCTGATGCGAATGCTTCTGCAGCTAATTGTTCTCTTCCTCCCAAACTTGGTGCCCACTCCTTTAGCCTTAAGCT
>WAJX01000171.1 GCA_015523665.1 Ferroglobus sp. | reverse complement strand
CTGCAAGAGGTGCTATAACAGTATTCACAATAGGGATAGGTATTATCCAAAGTCCTACCTGTTCAGCGGTAAGTCCTTTTATTCCTTGGAGAAAGAAGGGCATAAGAAACAGAGAAGTTGAGAGGCCCATTGACATAAAAAACAGAGCTGTAACTCCTGCTGTGAAATTCCTTATTCTGAAGAGATTTAAATCGAGAATTGGGTAATCGCATGTCAACTCCCTTACGATGAAAGCTATAAGATACGAGAATGCAATTATAAAAGATGCAATAGTCTTATCATCTCTCCATCCCCAGTCCTGACCTTGGATAATGCCGAGAGTTAGGAAACCTAAGGAAATTGATAACAGAATTAGTCCAAGCAAGTCTATCGGAACTTTAGCCCTCTCTCCTAGAGGGGGGAGCAGTGTTAATCCAAGAGCTATACCTGTTAAACCTACAGGCAAGTTGATGTAGAAAACCCAGTGCCAACTCAGATGTGTAGTGAGCCATCCACCTATCACCGGTCCGAAAGCAAAAGATGAGGCAATAAGAATTGAGTTTAGACCCATCGCTGCCCCTCTCTTACCAGGTGGAAAAAGCTCTGTGATGAGGGCCATGCTATTTCCCAGCATTATAGCACCACCGATCGCTTGTATTATCCTTGCCACCACAAACACAATGATATCCCAAGATTTTGCACAGAAAAAGCTGCCAGTGATGAATACTGCCATTCCTATAACATAGAGGAGATTTCTTTTCACCATATCTCCAAGCCTTCCGAAAGTGACTAACAAAACAACCAGTGTTATGAGATATGCATTTAGGAGCCATTGAACATCAGAAGCAGAGGCATTAAACTCCTCAGCGATGCTTGGAAGTGCTATATTAAGTATACTTGTATCTAACATCACCATGAAAACTCCAATGGCTATCGGAATTAGTGAAAACCAAGGATTTATGGTTTTTTGCATTGTTTGTTCAACATCCCTCATATCTCTCCTCATCTTTCTTTAGATTTCTTCTTTGCTTTTTTCCTTACTATTGTCGATGCTGTTATTAGTGCTATCAATCCAAACACAAGAGCGGTGAAGAGAACTGGGGTTATCAGTGGCTTTTCTTTTACCTCTACAGCGATGAGGAAGTTGTTTGTTTCATGCTTATAACCTTCAGCGTCGTAATAGCTAAGCTTTAGATTTGCAGGATAGTTGCCAGCTCCAGCATCTTTATCAACCTTCACTTTGAATTTAACTATTACTGTGTTGTTAGACTCGAAAGTTCCAATGAAATACATGCCTGGCTGTGGCTGTCCGATAAAACTGCTCAAAGAACTTTCTCCTGCTATAGAGAGTGGCGGAGAAACTTTAAGCATCACAACAGTATTATAGAGTGTGCTTCCAGAGTTTTTTAGCTTTATTACAACTTCTCCAGTAGAATCGGGGTAAAGTGAAGCTTCAACTGAAGTTATCTCTATTTTTACTCCTCTGGATTTAACTGAAACTGGGATTTTTGCCATACTCACAATTTCTGCTCCGTCTATTTCAAATCTCTCCAACATGTAGAGAGTATAGTTTCCCAAGACAGCATCATCATCCACATCAATTCTGAATTTTACACCTCTTGTCTTACCACTTTCGATACTCTTAATGAAGGCTGTAGTTGTGAGAGGAGTTATTGTAAGTTCTGGCGATAGAAGACTTAGTTCAACGTTTTGAAGAATGGATTTCATTTCATTCTCAACTTCTATAGTGATCTCACTCTTCTGCCCAGCTGAAAGGAGAGATTTAACATCTTTAATTTTCAATGGGCGTTCTCCTATTTCAACAGCTATATAGTGCTTTTCAGTCAGGACTTCATCTCCTTGAGGGTTTTTGTATTTGAGTGCAATCCATCCTCTATACTTTCCTTTGTGGGCAAGGTTTTCCACATTGAACAGAACCTTAACACTCTCATTCTTGGCGAGATGACCTATGTAAGGTGAGTTCTCCACATGAATGAGGGGAGTGTCAAAAGACAAGATAGCAATAGCATCTCTCATATCTTCTCCAATATTTTTGAGCGTTATTTCCACAAAACCTCTGGATGGGATTGTTATAAGGTTTGAAGCTGACTGAGCTTTAGTTTGTAGGAATGGTGAAGAAGATTGGGGCGGTATTAATGGAGATGGAGGAGATAGCATGGACAAACCGATCTTCTGTCTGACAAGAGCGTTTAGTGGAGATGTTAGAATGCTCTGCAAATCTAAAATTTCAATGGTATTGCCACTTTTAACTAAAAGTGGGACAATTTTCGCAGCGGTTTTAGGAAAACCTGCAGCGTCGCTGAACTGAAAAATAAACCTAACAGGATACCTTTGATTTAGTGCATCTTCAGCAGTATACACCTTGAATGACACATCTCTCTTTTCTCCTGAATCCAAGTCACCTATGTATACTATCGTAGCTGTTGGATCAGATATCAAAGGTGGGGTTGAATTTAGGATAACAAAGGCGTTATACACAGGATTTTTACCAGTATTGATAATCTCAACACTTACAACATTTTTCTTTCCTGCTATGAGGGTTGAATTCAGAATTCTGATATTAAAATCGTAATCTTTTTTGCTAATTTGTATATCAATAGTTTTGAGATATACGTCATCGTTATAAGAGATGTATACTGTCTTTGTGATAGGGTCGATAGAATAGCTTGCGTAGGTGTAGTAAATTTTTACCGTCAAGCTGTAGTCCTTTTCTTTAGCATTTTCATCAATCTTTATCTTGAAGGACGCCTTAGAGAGTCTACCAGAGGGAAGATCTCCTATAAGTTGTGAGTTTATAGTCTTCACATCGACAGGATACTCGTCTTCAAGCTCAACTCTAAGGTTTTTAGCGGTTGTAATCAAAGGGAGGAGATTTGATGTATTCTCACTGACAACAAAATTACTCACTTTTGCGTCATTCTCGATTAATAGCGTTAAAATCGTATCTTCTCCTGGGTAGAAAGTATCTCTGACCGGAGAAACGTGAAACACAAAGTTTGCTTTCTCAGCATTAGCAGTTCCGATAATCATCAAAAGAATTGCCAAGATTATAGAAAAGATTCTAGACATCCTCATCACACTTACCACTCTCTACACCTCCAACAGTCTCAAACATCTTGATTGCATCTTCAATCACTTTTTCAGTCTCTTTTGGATTTTTTCTGTATGCTCTTAAAATAGCTCTTTGGAGAGTGAACCAATTTTTAATTCTGAAAAGCTTCCATCTCTTTTCTCTCCTTTTCATGATGAAATTCACTGTTTCATCAACATTCTCACCTGAGAGGATACCGGTCTCTATTAGAAACCTCATTTTTTCTAGTATTAGCCTTCTTTCCTTTTCTTTAAGCTCTTCAAGAGCTCTTTTTCCTTTCGTGGATAGGGAATAAATCTTCCTGTTTCCATGTACAGAGACTTTAAGAAAACCTCTCTCATGAAGTTCACTGAGAAGTGGATAGACAGATCCAGGAGAAGGTTTTTTTGATGTGATTTTTCCTATTCTATCGATGAGTTCGTAGCCTGTAGCTTCTCCATCCTCAAGCTCTTTGAGAATGAGGAGTTTTAGCATACCTTTAAACGTGTCTGACATTGATTAGGCTTTTAGTGAATACTATATATTACTATCGGTATCCGATAGTCTTTTTAGTCTTTTGGTATCACATAAAGAGGTTGACAAATTTGGGAAATTGATGCTTTTCGGATAGAATAACATAGTTCTACATTACGTAACTTATGCAAATTACACAACAACTTGTATTGTCTATTTTTTTAACCTTGTAACTTCAGCCAACGCCTATTAGATCTCTTTAGCACTTATAAACTCACACCTCAAATAGATCTCGCACCTTTATACTTTGGATAATTTCGATTTAATGTAAGTAAGTATATTAATATAGGGTACATTAATATTATACACTTTGGGATAAAGTAATTTTAAGTATCAATTGAATATATGATATGTTGCATTCAAATAAAAACTATCCCTATCTTGTAAATGTTTAGGGCTGTTAATGCAAAGATTAAAGTTATTAATCCTGTAACGATAATCCATTTTCTGTTCTTATAGTAGATGTGGGATAAAAATACGGAGATGATTATAGGTATGATGAACAGAGAGGGCACCATGAAATTATTCAGTATTTTATCAATGCCTAAGATATCAAAAGTTACCATCTGAATGGATTGGAATACCACTCCGCATACAAATGCTATTATTAATAATCTCGGATTTATTATGTTACATCTTTTTGTCATCTTCATTGACCCTTTTACACATTTGAATAGAATGTCTGATATATGTTTTCTTTCCTATACATTTTCTATCTTAGGTCTTTGTAGGTGAGAATAGAGTTATTCACAAAAGTTTTTGCGAATATTGTGATAGTAACTATTATATTTATATATTTATAATAAATAAATAATATTTTATTTTTATTTTATTTATCCTTTAAATTATCTTCAAAACTCTAATATTGAAGAATGACCGTTTTTATTTCTAACATTTTACATTTTAATATTTGATTTTTGTGTATTTATAGTGAAATTATGTTTAAAGATTTGTAATTTTTGCTTTTAATTTAATTTTAGTTTAATATTTTTTTATATAAAAAATATATTAGCATGGATACAATTTCTACTATAATTTTTATGTGAATGTTAGGTAATGTGTATTAAAAATAAAATACAATCTTTCTTTTCTCTTGGATATCATAAAGATAAAGATCTAAAACCGAAGTGTCTGCGAGATAAAAAACTAAAAGACATGTTAAAATATTTGTATGAACTCTAAAAGATGGTAAAATTAAAAATTAAAAGTAAGATAAAGCACTACTAGTTTACGGATTACAAATTAGATAAGAATGAAATGTGCAAATCTCTTCTCTATCTCTCAAGTGAACACCTTTCTAAATTTTTTTATTTGTGATTTTTCTCCAAATAAAAAGATTAAGAGATTAAAATTTATATCATATAAAACCTTGATACTGACATTTTAGTCTAATTAAATTAAAATTTTAATTTAATTTGATAAATAGAATAATAGATCTGGAATCTAAAAATATTTAAAATGCCTAATATTAAATTTGCTCTATGGGTAGAGTTTGGAAATTTGGCGATGATGTAGATACTGATGTAATCATTCAGGGAAAGTATCTTGTCATAAATGATCCAAAGGAGTTGGCAAAACATGTTTTCGAAAACATTCGTCCAGATTTTCCCAAGAATGTAAAAAATGGTGATTTTATCGTTGCTGGTGAGAATTTTGGGTGTGGGAGTAGCAGAGAACATGCTCCACTCGCCTTAAAAGCTACCGGGATAGAAGCTATTATTGCTAAAAGCTATGCCAGAATATTCTTCAGAAATTCAATCAACATAGGTTTGAATGTAATTGAATGTAAGGAAGTTGATAGAATAGAGGATGGAGATGAACTCGAGGTGGATTATAAAAAAGGCGTAATATTCAATAAGAAAAAAGATGAAAAATATACTTTTAGACCGCTTCCAGATTTTCTCAGAATGATCGTTGAAAAAGGAGGACTTATAAATTTTGCAAGAGAAATCTATGAAAGGAGTAGATTTGAATGATGAAAATAGCTGTAATTCCTGGTGATGGTATAGGGAAGGAGGTTATGAATGCTTCGATGCTAATTCTTGAGAAGTTAGACTTGCCATTTGAATACGTTTGGCTTGAAGCTGGGGATGAGGCTGAAAAGAAATATGGAAAAGCTTTACCAGATGAAACATTAGAGGAAATAAAAAGATGTAAAGCTCTTCTTTTTGGAGCTGCTGGAGAGAGTGCAGCAGACGTTATAGTTAAGCTTAGGCAAGAACTGGAAACTTACGCAAACTTAAGACCTGTTAAGAGCTTTAAGGGTGTTAAGACTATTCACAACAATGTAGATATGATAATTGTTAGAGAAAATACGGAGTGTTTATATAAAGGCTTAGAATTTGGAGTTTCTGAAGGTGTTACTGTTGGTATCAGAGTTATAAGTAGGGAAGCTAGTGAAAGAATTATCAGATTCGCATTTGAACTTGCGAAAAGGGATAAGAGGAGGAAAGTTACAGCATTACATAAGGCCAATGTTATGAAGAAAACTTGTGGTCTTTTTAGAGATGTTTTTAGGGAGATTGCGAAAGAATATGAGAAATATGGTATTGAGAGTGAGGAGTATTATGTGGATGCTGGTTGTATGTATATGGTTATGAAACCAAACATCTTTGATGTTATAGTAACAACGAACATGTTTGGCGATATAATCTCAGATCTTGCTGCAGGGTTAGTTGGTGGTTTAGGTTTAATGCCGTCAGCTAATATAGGTGAGGAGTACGGGATATTTGAACCTGTTCATGGTGCAGCATTTGATATAGCTGGTAAGGGGATAGCGAATCCTACTGCTATGATCTTATCCTCTGCTATGATGTTGAGATACTTGGGATTTTTAGATGAGGCTAAAAGGATTGAAAAAGCTGTTGAGAAAGTAATAGCAGAAGGAAAAACAACACCAGATCTGGGCGGAAAATTAAAGACGATTGACATGACTAAAGAGATTTTGAAAAACGTTCAATAGATCTCTTTTTTAATCCTATCCATAATTTCAAGAATTTTCTCTTCAAGTTTTTGAGCTTGATTTAGTACATCATATAATTGAAATTCTTCAACTTCTTTCATTCCTGGATGTGATTTCATAAAATCAGAAAGATTGACAATTGTGGTTCTTATATCTCCGAAACAGTCGTTAAGCAATCCTAAAATTAACATCAAATTTGTTTTTCTATCAAACATATTAGAGGATTTTGATACATGCTTTATAAAGTCTATGTTTTTAATCTTTTGTTTTTAGCATCTGTATTTATATAGATTTTATATTATTTTTATAAAATAAAAATAGTAAATTCTGTAAAATATTTTAACTTCTAAGATTGTATATCAGCATGGACTTTGAGCTTGATAGAGAACATAAGCTTTTACAAGATGCTGTTAGAGAGTTTGCTGAAAAAGAGATAAAACCTTATGGGAAAAAGTACGATGAAAAAGGAGAATACCCAACCAAGATATATAAAAAAGCTGCAAGACTCGGATACATTGGGGCAAGCGTACCCGAAAAATATGGTGGGGCTGGAATGGATTATTTAGCTGAAGCGATAATAAGTATGGAGTTTACTAGGGCTGATAGCTCTATAGGATCTGCTATTGATCTGGCAACTCTTGGGGTTCCTATGATAATTGATTATGGAAATGAAGAGCAAAAAGAGGATTTTATCTCAAAAGTTGTTAAAGGACAGGGACCATCAGCTATAGCTGTTACAGAGCCAGATTGTGGAACTGATGTTTCTGCGATTAAAACAAGAGCTGTAAAAG
>WAJX01000170.1 GCA_015523665.1 Ferroglobus sp. | reverse complement strand
TTGCTGTAAAGACTAGGCAAGGAATTTTAAAAACTAAACTTGCTAAACTTAAAAATTAAGTGAGGGGATATGAATGAAAAAATTTTTAGTAAATAAAAATAAAAAAACATTATACATTCCTAAAGATGCAATAATTGATAAACATATAAAATTTGATGGCACAATCAGAGCGGGACTTTTTGTTTGTTTTTGGGGGAACATCGAGGCTGAAAACGTTATACTTTCAGCTGGATGTTACGTTGGGGGAGATATAATATGTAAAAATGCAACTATAGGACCAAAATCAGAGTTTAACGATATAATAGCTGAAGAGAAAGTTTTGGTTTTTCCAAAATGTAGGGGAAGATTCATTAAAGCTGATATCGTTATGATTAAGGAAAGAAGTGTAATAGATAAAGTTTCTGCAAATCTTATAATAGTTGATGGAATGACAAAGATAGGGGAAATAGAGGGCGGGAAGATTATTGCTTCGAGGGAGTGATGTATTTCCTTTCAAATTCAATAAGTGTATTCTTTTTTCCTACAACTATAATCTTCATACCACTCTCTAATTTCTCTACTTCTTTAAAAAACTCTCCATCTTTTTCAACACCTAAAATCATAAGTCCATCGATTTTTGGTATCGTCTCTCCGAGAATAGGGGAGTCATCTCTTATGGAGTAGGATGCTATTTGTATCTCTTCAAAAATTAATCTTTTTGCAATCTCTTCTCTGAAAATAGCCGTTATTATTACTTCAGATGATATCGTGGGCAAGTCAAGAACGTAATCAGCTCCAGCTTGGTACATCTTTTCTTTATATACTGAATCATTACATCTAGCTAAAACGAGAGTTTCTGGGTTTCTCTTTTTTATAATCATAATCGCAAGGATCGTATCTATATCATTTGGCAAAGCAAGAATGATGGCATCATACTCAGCTAAATCTATTTCTTCCCAAAACTCTTCTCTTAATACATCTCCTCTTATAAACTCAAGACCAAAAACCTCCTCTTCTTTAATATCTACTGCTGTCACTTCAATTCCCTTTGAAAGAAGGATTTTTGCTGCAGATTTTCCGACATCACCATAACCAGCGATAAGAACTTTCATAACAACCCTCTTGCCTCTTCAAAAAGATGTAAAAGCCTGTCTTTCTTTCCAAATACGTATATTATATTTCCAGCCTCAAGTTCAACATCTTTTGGATCGAAATACAATTTACCATCAGAAACGACAGCTATAACCTTCACTCCATAACTTTTTTCAATTTCTTTTACATCATTCCCAACTACCTTCCCAACCTTACTTATGATAATCTCAGCAGCTCCATAGTCTTTAACTATCTCTTTTATTTCTAAAACTCCTCTTACATTTTCAAATATTATCCGAGCTAATTGGACACCTGCAATACTCTTTGGGAATATCACTTTTGTTACACCAGCATAAAAAAGATATCTGGCATAACTGGGGTCGTTTATTGTTGAATATTTAGCTACGTTGTAATCCCTTAAGGTTAGGAGTATATCTATATTCCTTTCAACCTTATCTTCCATTACAACTACGGCCATAGCATCTTTAACTCTGTTCTTTTCGAAAGATTCATTAGAATAGTCAGAAAGAACAGCATTTATACCCTCTTCGATCGCTTTTCTAACTTTTGTATCATCAGCATCTAATATTACATAATTAACACCCATCCTCTCTAGATCTTTACACAGATTCTTGCTTACACCATTTATACCACATATCACCACATGATTTTTCAAGTTTGACTCTTCTGGAAGTTTAAATAGTAGTCTTCTCTCTGCTATAGGCATAAATATATATGGAAAAAGGATACCGAATGTAAAGAATAGCCCATACACTATAACGAAGATTGTAAAGATCTTCCCTATAGTTGAACTGAAAACTATATCTCCAAATCCGACTGTTGAAATTGTTGTTATAACCCAATAAATTCCATCAAGGATTGTATACGATTCCCCCTCCATGTATTTTAATATAACAAATATCTCTGCAAAGGCTATCAAAAATAGGAAAAATAGG
>WAJX01000169.1 GCA_015523665.1 Ferroglobus sp. | reverse complement strand
TCAATTGACTGCCCATTTAAATATCTTTTAACTAATTCACTAAGTGGATATTCACCTTCGCCAATCACATAAACATCAATAGCTTCCGGTAAAACAGATGAAATAGATTTCCTTTGAATATCCGAATGAACACCAGGTCCTCCAACAACTATCAATCCTTTATAGCCATATAACCTAAGCAACCTGATTAATTCGGCTGTTACATATTGTCTTGGGGCTGCAATTGAAAAACCAATTATAGGTGCTTTATAGTTTAATATTTCTTTTGCTTTATCTTCTAAAAATTCTTCTATCATAGGATGGATATTTTTATAATAAGAATCAGCTAACCATAAGGAATGAGTCTGAAATTCCCACAAATCCTTTTTATTTCCTAAATAATGATAAGCTTGTATGTTTAAATCTAATGCTTTTACTTTTATGTTTTCCTTCTGTAAATAAGCTTTTAACACAGCAAGAGCAAAAGGTGGATTTTCTGTTAACCATGGGGGAGTACATACAAGCAATATATCGGGATTCTCTGATTTAAATTCTATCTGAGGTTCACTCTCATCATCCTTTATAGGCTCAGTTATAGCATCTTCACATCTTTTGCATAAAAAATTATCATCAGTTTCAATCTCTCCTGATAATTGTTTCCTGAAAATTTGATATTTCTCTCCTTCCCAAATATCCAGAATATGACTTTCCTTTACATTTCCCAATATAATTTCTCTACCCCAATCCATACAACAGGGAATTACATCTCCATTAAATAATATGTGAAACATTTCACCTGCCCATAGGGTCTTACATCCATAAATCTCTTTGTGTCTTATCCTTTTTGAAATATCTACATTACCTGCTCTTGATATATAAGAATCCAGAGTAACTATCCTATTTACTCCAAGTTCTTTCCAATACTCTATAGCTCTCTCTTTTTCCTCCTTTGCAACTATGTTATCAATATTTATCATTTTAATTTCTATAAAATTGCTTCCTCTAACTCTAACTGCCTCTTCAATAAATTCACTTAATTTACTTTTTATTTTACTAAAATTTTTAACTCCAGTTATTTTTTCATAACTATCATCATCAAAAGCGTGAATACTAAAGCCAATCCAATCCAGTTTAGATTTTATCAATTCCTCTGCAAGCTTATCATTTAAATTTATACCATTTGACAGTATATAAACTTCACACCAGGGTAATTTTTCTTTGATATAATTAATCCTTTCAATTATTTTGGGGTCAAGTAAGGGTTCATTCATCAAATAGGGTAAAACTTTTGTAACATATTGAACTTCTTTTGCCTGTTTAACTATATCCATAAAAAGCTCATCCTTCATAATACCTTGAGGAAGTGTCTTCTTATATTTTTTATGTGGACACATAATACAGGCTGAATTACAGTGAGATATAGTTTGTATCATTATAATTTTAGGATACTTTAACCATCTCATTAGCTTTTTACCTTGGTCTTGGCAACTTCTCGATATTCAATTCTTTTAACCTTCTCTCCGCCTCTTTATTATGCATCAAATTGTCACATGTTTTGTAGCATTTTATAGGTGCGAAATAGGGATGTGACTTTTTCTTTGTTAATGCCATTTTTCTAAAATAATTATATTCTTTTGAAAACCAGATATCTTTAAAAGATTTTTCATTTAGATTTCCCATAGGTTTATCTACGGCTCTACAACAGGGAGCTACATCACCATTTGGAAGGATTCTACAAAAAATCCAGCCAACATAACAGGGTAATTTATCCACTTCTTCTAAATCATAATTACCAGCTTGTGAATTATCAGAGGAAATCCGTCTTATGAATTCTTCAAAATTATCAAGATAGAGTTTTCTTTCTTTAGATTCAATGAATTCTCTTATTTTAGGTATTTCATAAGTTAAAATATGATTTCTTTGTTCAGGTCTTAACAACAGACAATCAGTTCTTCTTGGAATAACATCCACTACAGCAAAATAAACAGCATCAGCTCCTACTTCATAAGCAAATTTAACCATGTCAAACATTTCAAAGAAGTTCCATCCAAAAATCACATTAGCAATAGTTACAAAGGGTTTTGAATTTTTCTTTATAGAATTTAAATACATTAAATGGTCTTTTATATAATTGAAAGTTTTAGCCAATTTATTAGGATGAGTAATTGAATAAGTTTGAGGAGTAGCTGCCCAAAGACTAACTGTTAACTCATCAAGTTCCATATCAACTATTGCTT
>WAJX01000168.1 GCA_015523665.1 Ferroglobus sp. | reverse complement strand
ACATAATACCCCTTCTTAAACTCAATTCTACCAAGTTTACCGATCTCGATCTCTTTATCTTCATCAAGTTTGAGAATTACAAAATACACAAAATTAATTAATTATGGAAGTAAAAATATCTTTCTAATGTACGTAATTGACTCCACAGCCATATTTCTTAGGAAGGCTGTGTATGATAAGATGGTAACAATCCCAGAAATAGTGGATGAGATAAAAGATGAAAAATCAAGATTCTATATGTCATTAATAAACTTAAAAGTTGAGAACTCTAAAAAAGAGTTTGAGATATTGGTGAGAGAGACTGCAAAAAGAACTGGAGATATATATAAATTAAGTGATGCTGATATAAAATTGATTGCGAAAGCTCTTGAGCTTAAAGCGACTCTTGTAACTGATGATTATTCAATTCAAAATGTTGCTAAAAGTCTTGGATTAAAATGTGAGGGAATAATTCAAAAAGGAATAACTAAATCATTTAAATGGTTAAAGATTTGTAGAGGATGTGGTAAGAAAGTAGATAATAATATTAAAGCTTGTCCGATTTGTGGAAGTGAGGTTGTGTTGAGGAGGGTAAAAAGATGAGCAAGATTAAAGAGCTTGTTAAAAAAGCCAGAGAGCTTAAGGAGAGGGGATTAACAACTGGGGAGATAGCAGATGAACTTAACGTTTCTAGAGAGACAGCTTTATGGTTGCTCACTCAAGGAAGAGGAGATTTGATACCGTCAGATGTTCACATAGAGCTTTATAGGATATCATCGTCTGCTATTAGATTGAGGAGGGTTGCAGAAATTCTTACAGATATGATATTAGATTATGGAGAACCAGAGGTTGTAATAGGAGTGGCGGTTTCTGGGATATCGATAGCTACGATGATTGCAGAAGAGTTAACTGCAGAACTTGCGGTTTTTTATCCCAAAAAACTCAAATGGGATGGACAGGCAAAGCATCATGCAGGAACTTTTAGTGAAAATTTTGCAAGAGTTAATGGAAAAAAGTGTGTAATTGTAGATGACATCATAACAACCGGCACTACAATAACTGAGGTTATAGAGAATGTTAGGAATAGAGATGGGAAGGTGATATGTTCAGCGGTTATAGTTGATAAGGAAGGGTTTGAAGAAATAAACGGTGTGCCGATTGTAAGCATGCTTAAGATAGTGAGAATATGATGATAATCTTATAAAAATAAAAAAGACACCATGAAAGTGACAGTTATAATTCCAACATTAAATGAGGAAGAAAGTATAGGTCGGGTTATAAGAGGATTCAAAAACTTGGGATTTACTGATGTGCTTGTAATAGATGGGAATAGTATGGACAAGACAAGAGAGATAGCAAAAAAAGAAGGAGCCAATGTTGTAGTTCAAAGTGGTAAAGGAAAAGGACAGGCGATAATGGAAGCTTTTCAAATAGTTGAGAGTGATGTAGTTATTGTTGTAGATGGAGACGGTAGCTATGACCCATCGGATGCTTTAAAATTACTTGAGCCAATAGAGAGAGGAATTGCTGAACATGTTACTGGAAATAGGTTTGCCAATTTTGAAAAAGGAGCTTTTACAAAGCTCAATTTAATAGGAAATAAGATCCTGAATTTCGCATTTCGAATCCTTTATGGGGTTGAATTACACGACATCTTAACTGGATATAGAGCATTGAAAAAAGAAGTGTACAAGTCTGTTAAAATTGAAAAGAAAGGTTTTGAGGTTGAAGCTGAGTTAACCGTTGAGAGTTTAGCAAAGGGATTTAAGATTTTTGAGATTCCAATAACCTATAAAAAAAGAGTAGGAAAGACAAAATTGAGTCCTTTAAAAGACGGGTTAAGAATAGGATTGACGATTTATAGCCTACTCAGAAAATACAGTCCTGGTAGGTATTTTTATTTCATCGGATTTTTCTTAATAATTCTTGGCGTAATATCTGGAGCTATAACTGTCCGTGATTGGTTTTATGGAATCTCTCATTATTTATTGGCTATTCTAACGGCTCTTTTCATCATGTCAGGACTGCAAATAATAATCCTTGGGTTTTTGAGCGATGTTCTTTATAAAAGTAATTTAATGCTCAGGAGAGAAATAGAGAAGATCAACAGGAGGATTGAGGATGAAGCTGAGAGAAATTGAGTATTTATTCTCTCTATCTCTCCACGAATTAGGAGAAACAGCTGATAGAATGAATGGAGTAGTTACTTTTTCAATAAACAAGCATATAAACTACACGAATATCTGTGCTTCTAAATGTCCGATTTGCGCTTTTCAAAATGAGAACGGATACTTAAAATCTGTAGATGAGGTTGTAAAAGAGGCTTTAGAAGCTGTAAAGCTTGGAGCTAAAGAATTACACATAGTTGGTTCTCATAACCCGGATATAGGAATTGAATATTTTGAGGAGATTTTCAACGAAATAAGTAAGAAGTGCGATGCCACTATAAAAGCTCTTACCGCAACAGAAATTTATTACTATGCTAAAAAAGAGGGAATGAGCATTAGAGAATTTTTATCGAGATTAAAATCAGCTGGGCTGAGAATTCTCCCCGGAGGCGGTGCTGAAATCCTATCTGATAGAGTGAGGAGGATTATTTCTCCGAATAAAGCTAATAGTCATCAATGGCTTAAAGTTATGAAGATTGCTCATGAGCTTGGGATAAAGAGTAATGCGACTATGCTCATAGGTCATGTTGAAAGTTTGAGAGATAGAGCTTTTCATTTATATAGGCTTAAAAAATTACAGGAAAAAACCAATGGATTTATCTCCTTTGTTCTTTTGGTTTATCATCCTAAAAACACTAAACTCGGTGGGGAGAAGACAGATGAAATTGATATATTAAAAACGATCGCAGTATCAAGAATAGTCCTCTCAAACTTTAAAGGAATAAAAGCTTATTGGGTAATGCTAGGAGAAAAGTTAACACAGGTAGCTCTTAATTATGGAGCAAATGACGTAGACGGGACTGTTATGGGGGAGAGAATAGCACATTCTGCTGGAGCAATGACACCTGATTATCTCGATAAAGAGAGATTAATCCAGCTTATAAGAGGAGCGGGGAAAATACCTGCTGAGAGAGATGCATTTTTTAACATATTACAGTATCATTAAACATCATAGGTGCCAAAATTAATCTGTCTATAGATTTATAATTTAAAATTTATTCAAATCAAGAAATGGAGGAAAACGAGTTTATGAAACTCATGGAGTCGGTAAAAATAGGAAAATTTGGATTGATAAATAATTTTTTAGCTTACTATAAGCTTGAAAAAGATGGGAAATATGAAATAATTGAGGCTGACCCAAGAAAACTGTCTGAGATGATGGAGAAAGGTGAGGTAAATTATGCTCCAGTTCCTTCCTTTTATCATTTAAAGCAAAAACGTGTAAAACGGAAATATGAAAGTAATAGAGATTGTCATAAATTTTGTGTTGCATCGGATGGAGAGATATATAGTGTTGTTATCGTATCAAAAAAAAGAAAGCTTGATGATTCACCGATAGCGGTAACTTCAAAATCCGTAACTTCCTTAAACATGCTTAAGATAATAAAAAATGAGTTAGGGATGAAAAACGAGATAGTTGTGGCTAATGGCTCAGTTCGAGAGATGTTGAAAAATTACGATCATGCCCTTGTTATAGGAGATGAAGCTATTAAAGCGAGAATGACCTATAAAGTTGTTATGGATATAGGAGAAGAGTGGAAGAATTTAACAAACCTTCCAGCGGTTTTTGGAATTGCAGTTTCGAGAAATAACTGTAAAGATGTTGATGAAGATGTCTTATCTTCTGTGAGATGGGGGAAAAAGAATATGGACTTGATAATTGAAGAAGCCAGTTTAAAGTATAGACTACCACAAGAGTTTTTAGAGATTTATTTTAAAACTCTAATACATGAGATTAGATCTAAAGAGAGAAAAGCTTTAAAAGTTTACGAGGAGTTATGTTATGAGTATAAACTATTATGAGAAAAGAGTTAGTGATGAAAAAATTATAGAACTTTTTTATGAACCTCTTCCAAGACTTGGAAAAATAGCTGATAAGATAAGGAGGAAAAGATGTGGAGATCTGGTAACCTTTGTTGTGGATAGAAATATAAATTATACCAATATTTGCATCTCGAAATGTAATTTTTGTGCTTTTTATGCAAAAAGAGAGGGAGAGGGATACGTCCTCTCTATTGATGAGATATTAAAAAAAGTTGCAGAAGCTGTGATGTTTGGAGCAACTCAAATTTTAATGCAAGGGGGTTTAAACCCAGAACTTGGAATTGAATGGTTTGAGAAGGTATTTTCAGAGATAAAATCTAAATTCCCATCAGTTCATATTCATAGCTTATCTCCACCAGAAATTCTTTTTCTATCTAAAATTGAAGATATGAATGTTGAAGAGGTTTTGATTAGACTTAAAAATGCTGGTCTTGATTCTCTTCCCGGAGGTGGGGCAGAAATTCTTTCAGATAACGTAAGGATGAAGATTAGCAATAAAGGTAAAGCTGAAGAGTGGCTGGAGGTTATGAGAATTGCACATAAGCTTGGTATACCCACCTCCGCAACGATGATGTTTGGACATATTGAAGAAGAGAAAGACATTGTGGAGCATCTGATTAAAATTAGAGAATTACAAAATGAGACCAAAGGTTTTACAGCATTTATCCCATGGACTTTTAAAGAGGGTAAATCAGAGTTGAGAGAAAGAGCGTCGAGTGTAGATTATCTTAAGGTTTTAGCTATATCTAGGATAGTTCTCGATAATTTTAGGAACCTTCAAGTTTCGTGGCTAACTCAGGGGTTTGAAATAGCAAAGGTAGGCTTATACTTTGGAGCTAATGATTTTGGGGGTACTTTACTCGAAGAAAACGTCATAAAAGCTACGGGTAGAGATTTCACTCCTGCAAAAGTAGAAGAAATCGTAAAAGCGATCAGAAGTGTAAACAGGAGAGCTGCAAGAAGAGATACATATTACAGGATAATTGAAATTTATTAGTTAAGTTAAAAATTATGTATAAATTTTATTTATTTATAATTTATATTATTAATTATATTTTTTATTTTATTTGAATTTTTATTATGAGAATAAATTGAAATGTTCAGGTATGGTATAATTTTAAAATATGCCTAAATTAAAATTTAAAATTTATTTAAAAATTCTAAAGTGTCTAAACACTTTGTTTTCTACTATTTTAAACTGAGAACTTTTAGTTTATTATATATATTATGTCTATAAAATGTATTATTTATTTAAATTTATTTTATATTTATAATCAAGTGGAGATAATATATTGACTTTATGTGCTATATAGACATAATAAACATAAAAAGTTATCTTAATCAAATATTCAGATATTCAGAAAATAGTTAATACCTCAAATTGATAGGTCAAAGAGTATTAAGCCCCCGTAGGGTAGTTGGAAATCCTGAGGGTCTCCGGAACCCTCGACCCGGGTTCAATTCCCGGCGGGGGCGTTTAAAAAGAAGAAAAGTTGGTTAGTAATAGTTTATATTTATATATTTATATTTGTATTATTTAAAAAATTTAAAATATATAATAAAATATTGTATGTATACTATTTCATACACAAACGATCAGCAAACTTATTTATATTGTTTAAATTAAACCAAAATTTGGTGTTAAGGATGGAAAGGAAAGATGTAATAGTGATTATTGTCGCTATTTTAGTCGGGCTTGTAATTGGATTAAGCATAGGAAATGTGATGTTTCATCCTATATTCGGGAGTTGTCCCTATATGCCAACATCTTTTGAGTACAAATCAAATGGTGAACGGATATTTATGACTGGTATAAATGAGAATGGTGAGAGAATTTCATTTACTGCTGGCCCACAATGGTTGTATATGCATGGTGGAGGGTGTGCTAGTTGTCATGGCGTAGATGGAAGAGGAGGGATATATCCAATGATGTGTAATATTAAATCTCCAGATATAAGATATTCAACTCTTACAAAGCATGGTATGAGCGAGGAGGACATAAAAAGAGCAATCACAAACGGTATTGATGAAGATGGAGAAAAGCTTGACTATTGTATGCCAAGATGGCATATGAGTGAAAAAGATCTTAATGATCTAATCGAATATTTAAAGCAACTATGATATTATACTTTCATTAATTATTAATTATTTATTAATTATATTTATTAATTATTAAAATTTCACACTATCATAAATATCTATCAATCATACAATCATAAATACTTATGAGCATTTTGTAGCAACTATCAGTCTAAAAATTGATGTCATTAACCATCTCTCTTCGACAATTTTAAAACCAACTTTTTTAATATTTTCTACAGTTCTTCTATTAATTTCTGGGCCGAAAATACTTACAACTGGGTTTAAAATATCGAGTATTTTCCCTCCAATCTCATTTTCACATCTCATATGCTCTAAGAAATATGCATTTCCATTCGGTTTTAAAACACGATAAACCTCCTTCAAACCTCTAATAGGATCTTCTACTGAACAAAATACATAAGTCGATACTACAGCATCAAATGTGTTATCTTTAAATGGTAAAAACTCAACGTCTCCTTGAATTAACTCAGCTCTTTTTCTTGTCTTCTTTAGCCTTTCATTAGCTCTTTCTAACATTCTCCTACTAATATCAAGCCCGATAAAGTTTTCGTTATGATATGGAATATTCTTTCCAGTTCCAATCCCAACTTCTAATATCAGCTTTCCACTCACTTTGTTAAATAACATCTTTCTCCATTCAGAAAAAGCTAAAACCTCCATTGGAAATTCAAACAAATCATAGATCTCTGCCACTCTATCGTATTTTTTCTTATCTACGCCTTTCTTTAAATATGTATTCTCAACTTTCATCAATAACCCACCTTATATTGGGTGTTAACACTATCACCCTTATTTATTTTTTAATTATTTTAATTTTTTATAAAAATAATATAAACAATTTAAATATTAAACATTGAGTCATCACAAGCTTACTCCTTGAGGTTTTTCCTGATTTTTACATACTCATCATAATCTATTTCTCCTCTTGCAAGTCTTTCTTTGAGAATTTCTATAGCTCCATTCTCTTGTTTTGTTTTAGATTTAGATTTTCCCAATGAACTAATTAGTAGGTATACTGCTACTAAGATGATCACTACCCATATTATCTGCCATAGAAACCCCAGCCCAATTCCAAACCAATAATCGTTTGTATACCCCATCCCCATTCCATATCCATGTCCATATCCCATCATGCCACATACACCATCAAAATATGTCATCATCTCTAGCCTACCACATCATTGGACAGTGCCAGCCATATTCTTCATCAAGATCTTCTCCATGCATCCATTGCATCCATATTGGTAATGATGAATTAACATCTCCTATTGGATTCCCATTGATCTCTATATATACTGGAACTATTAGCTTTCCATACTGATATCCTTTTGCTTTTATACTGTCCCCTTCTTGAATATTAAGTTCCTCAATAGACCACCATGGAAGTCTTATGTAATAGTTGTTATCCAGTTTTATTGACATCGGGTAGACTTTCACAACTTTACCACTAACTTCAATTTCACTTCTTTCTGTTCTTTCTCTCATTTCACTTTTGTATGTATTATATACGTGTTCATCTTTATTATCATTGTATCTATATTCTTGATGCATTTCATCCATCATGTCATCATACATCATACCGTGCATTCCAATTACACCGATTCCATGACCCATTGGCCCCATTATTGGCATAACCATTGACACATCTCTCATATCTTCTCTTGCAAGTCCATGAGCAGAAGCTATTGTGAAAATTGCTCCTACTAATACAATACCTATGGCCATACTCAAACCGAGCTTTCCAATCTTCACTCTCATGATATCACCCAATCCTAAACTTATGCTGAGAGGCAATAGAGTTTGGGGGTAAAAATGTATGTATGAAAAGGGATATGACGTTTCAAAATATTTTTATAACAGCTATAACGTTTTAGAATATTACTAACAGATGTTTGATTCCTTTTTACTTAAAAATTTAAAACCAGAGTAGTGATCATAAAATTATAAGATTTGAAACTTAGAATCTGCTCATAAGTAACGTGATTGGTGGTGATTGAGTAGAAGTTGATTGGATAAAATTAATAAAAATTGATGTAAAGAAAGATAAAATAGAAACGTCGAACAATAATTTTTGAGAGAATTTTAATCGAATAGCCAAAATTTATATAGTGATTGTAAAACAAAATATATTATGGACGGATTTCACATGTATCCTTTTGGTTTTGGATGGTTTGGTTTTGGAATGATATTTTGGTGGGTAATTTTCTTGCTAATAGGCTATCTAGTCTATCAAGATGCAGAAAAGAGAGGAATGAATGGAGCTTTATGGTTTATTTTGGTTATACTCCCAATGATAGGGATACTTTTCCTCATTCTTTATGTTATATTAAGAGAAGAGATTAAAAGAGAAAACGACAAAAATAAAGAAAGTAGAGCTATTGAAATTTTAAAAGAAAGGTATGCTAGAGGAGAGATTAGTGAAGAGGAGTTCAAGAAAATGATGAGAGAGCTTGGATAGCGGTGAGTATATATGGATGAAATGGATCAACATGCTATGCATAAGAGAGATGATAAAAAGCCTACTGTAACTCATACTGCCCACCAACATATGATGCATGATTATAAAAAACGCTTTTATGTATGTATAGTAATCACAGTACCAATTCTACTACTCTCTCCATTAGTTCAATCAATATTAGGATACAATCTCAGATTTTTTGGGGACATCTATCTATTATTCATTTTATCATCTTTTGTCTATTTTTATGGTGGTTATCCATTTTTTAAGGGTTTCATTGATGAAACAAAGAAACGATCTCCAGGAATGATGACACTCATAGCTGTTGCGATAACATCAGCTTATACTTACAGCTCGGCCGTAACTTTTGGAGTTGAGGGAAAAGTCTTTTTCTGGGAGCTTGCAACGCTTATAGATATAATGTTATTGGGGCATTGGCTCGAAATGCGATCAATCCTTGGGGCTTCAAGAGCCTTAGAGGAACTCGTTAAGATTATGCCTTCTACAGCTCATTTGATAAAAAATGGGGAGATTATTGATATCCACGTGGATAAACTCAAGATAGGAGATAGAGTTCTAATTAAACCTGGAGAGAAGATCCCGGTTGATGGAGTTGTTGTTGAAGGAGAGAGTTATGTTGATGAATCAATGATTACTGGAGAAAGTAAGCCAGTTGTAAAAAAGAAGGGTAATGAAGTTATAGGTGGCTCGATCAACGGGGATGGTGTTTTAACTGTAGAAGTTAAGAGAACAGGAAAGGACACGTATTTAAACCAAATAATTGAGCTTGTCAAGCAAGCACAAGAAAGTAAGTCAAAAACTCAGGATTTAGCTAATAAAGCTGCATTCTACTTAACTATAATAGCTCTTAGTGTTGGAACTATAACTTTCATTGCTTGGATAATTTTTGGTGAGAGTTTAGCCTTTGCTGTTGAAAGAGCTGTCACGGTTATGGTGATCTCTTGTCCTCATGCTCTGGGTTTGGCAGTCCCATTGGTAGTTGCTGTTTCAACATCCATAGCAGCAAAAAATGGATTATTGATAAGAGATAGGCAAGCTTTTGAAAGAGCCAAAGACGTTAAAGCAGTTGTCTTTGATAAGACTGGAACTCTCACAGAAGGAAAATTTGGTGTTACAGACATCATAGCATTTAACGAGAATGAAAATGAAGATGAGGTTTTAAAAATAGCTACAAGTCTTGAGATCAACTCTGAACATCCTATAGGGAAAAGTATAGTAGAAGAGGCTAAGAAAAGAGGGGTTGAGGTTTATGATGTGAGAGATTTTAAAGCCATTCCAGGAAAGGGTGTGGAAGGGGTTATTAATGGGATAGTTTATAGAGTTGTAAGTCCTGGCTATTTAAAAGAAGCTAAAATCGAAGTCGATGATAGGGCTATAAAACTTGCTGAACAAGGAAAGACTGTTGTATATATTTTAAGAGAGTCGGAGCTAATTGGTGTGATCGCTTTAGCTGATAGAATCAAGCCTGAATCAAAAGTGGCTATTGAGAAATTAAAAGAGATGGGAATTAAATGTATGATGCTTACTGGAGATAACAAACTTGTAGCTAAATGGGTTGCTGATGAATTAGGTTTAGATGATTTTTTTGCAGAAGTCTTACCTCATGAAAAGGCTGAGGTTATTAAAAATGTGCAAAAGATGTATGCTGTGGCCATGGTGGGAGATGGAATAAATGATGCTCCAGCTTTGGCTCAAGCAGACGTTGGCATTGCAATCGGGGCTGGTACAGATGTTGCTATTGAAACCGCAGATATAATACTTGTTAGGAGCGATCCAAGAGATGTTGTAGGTATCTTTGAGCTCTCAAAAAAGACTTTTAAAAAGATGGTTCAGAATTTATTGTGGGCAACTGGTTATAATGCATTTGCGATCCCTCTTGCTGCTGGAGTTGCATATTCTCTAAACATATTGCTAACACCAGCTGCCGGAGCAGCTTTGATGAGTTTGAGTACGATAATAGTCGCTATGAATGCCAGAATGC
>WAJX01000167.1 GCA_015523665.1 Ferroglobus sp. | reverse complement strand
TAATAGCTCTCTTTCCAAACTATAATATTAATCTTTTCTATCTTTCCTCCCTTATTATATTATCATCATAGAAATTAATTTCTTCTCTTCCGCCATCTATCACTTGATTAAGTTTTTCTTATCTAATTATATTTTACTCTCTTTATAATTTTCCCTTCATGAATAAGCTTCATGAATAAGCTAATAGTAGATTATAATTATTTTTTAAAGTACAAAGTAAAAGGTAAATTGTAAATTAGTACAGATTGAAAAGATTGAATTAAAAATAAACAATTTCAAGTAATGTATAATCAAATCCTATCTTATAACCTAAAAGTTGATGAATGGCTATATGTAGTCGAGAACAAAGCGTAAAGGTTAAAACCAAAATACTTAAATAATCAAATCCTCATTATTATAATAGGTGGTAAAGATGGTTAAAATCGTCCATGCTCAAACAGTACTTCCTGAAGATATTTTAAATGAACTTAAAAAGAAAACAGGAGAAGGTGCAACGAAAGATGCAATAGCAAAGGCTGTAGATCATTATTTAATGTGTCCCTACACTCATGAAGAGCCAATAGAAAAGAAGCTGGAAGAAGTGCTTAAAAAGAAGAGAAGATAATAAAACAATATATACAAAAAGATAAAACAACTATCATAGATAAGAAATAATTAAAAGTTAACTATTTTATTTATATATAATATTTGTTATTTTTAATATATATAATTTAATTATAAAACAAAACAAAAAATTCAACTCTTTAAAAATCTCAGAGGATCAAATTTTTTTATTTCATTATTCTCACCTCTTATAATTAATTTAGCAATCTCCTCTCCAACAGATAACCCTATACTCATTCCAAGTTTTCCTAAACCATTAGCTTCAACAAACCCTTCTATTTTTGTAAATCCTAAAACAGGCATATTATCTGCTCCTTTATCATATACTCCTGCCCATTGTCTAAGTAATGCCAACCCTTTTAACTTTGGCAAAATCTCTACTGCTTTCTTAGAAAATTCGATTAAAAAATCTAGAGTTGATGAAGTTGTTAACGTTTCACTTTCTCTCCCAACAATTCCACCAACTATCTCTCCCCTAACAGTCTGGCAGAGATAAACTTGGCGTGTTAAATCAAGGATGTATGGATTTAGCCAAGGCTTTATACTTTCAGTTACACACGTTTCCTCCTTAATAATCTT
The DNA here is from genome assembly GCA_015523665.1 of Ferroglobus sp. Classification (GTDB taxonomy): domain Archaea; phylum Halobacteriota; class Archaeoglobi; order Archaeoglobales; family Archaeoglobaceae; genus WAJX01. Next base: position 1,345 of record WAJX01000167.1, on the reverse strand, counting down.
ATTTCTTAACTCTATTCCAGCTATCTGATTTATATGATTGCTCCAAGCTCCCCCAGCATTTACAACAAAATCTGCTTTAAAAAATTCTCCATTTGCATAAACACCTCTTATAGACATATTTTCAGATTCTATCTTATTTACTTCGCTATATAATCTTATATCGACTCCAAACTCTTTACAACCTTTTGCCAAGCACCATATCACCGGCCATGGAAATAAAACCCCATCATCCTCGCAGTAACTAGCTATTATGGCAGAATCTTCATTAAAATCTGGAATGAAATCTTTAACCTCTTCTGGTGAGATTATCTTAGACCTAACACCAACAGAGTTTTGAAGAGTAACATCTCTCTTTAATTTTTTCAAATCTTCTTCACTATTAGCGGTTCTTATTCCTCCATCTCTCCTCAAAAGTATGTTAAACCCTATCTCCGAGGATAATTTATCGTAAAGTTGAAAACTTCTTTTAGCAAGTTTTATAAGTTCTGGAGAATCTAACTGTAATGTTATCCCACCAAAATTCCTCCCACTCGCTCCGTAAAGAAGATATTTTTTTTCAAAAACAGTAACTTCTATACCTTTTTTAGCTAAGAAATATGCAGTAGACAAACCAACTATGCCTCCTCCAATAACAGCCACCTTCATATCACTCACCTTATTTTGTTTAACCCTTCAACTTTTCCCTCACTCTCCTCACTCTCTTCACTCTCACCCTCAACAAGTACAAAAATTGGAACTGGATTAACCGGTGGTCTTTGAACAGTAACTCCTATCTCTTCTGGTTTTTTACCAGTTTTTTGACTTAAAATTCTAATAATATGCATAAGACATCCCTTCCCTTGACATGGTCCAGTTGTGGCTCCGGTATACCTTTTTAAACTCTCAATATCATCATAACCCTCCTCTATAGCTCGAATTATATCCTCCTCTGTTAGATCTTCACATCTGCAAACTATTTTCCTGATCTTCATATTTACACCTTTTCCAACCTTTTTCTAACCTTTAACTTTATATTTCTAAGCTCATCTTTTTGTTTTCGGTTTTACAGCTCTTACATCGAATATCAAATCCTTGTCAACCTCAACTGTAACAAGTTGAGTCCTATCATTCCTTTCTGGATTTAAAGCCCAAGTTACAATTCCTTCTCCGATACATTCTCCTTTTCTATTAAAAAGGAAGACTTCATCACCTTTTTTTAACCACGGAACAAATTCGTATTGAAGTGTAACGTATCCTTTTCCGTTTTTAATATGTAACATAAATATCGCTAAACCTGGACAAACTCTTATACAAGCCATACAACCTGTGCATTTTTCATAATCAATTTCTGGGGGGTCATTTATAC
>WAJX01000166.1 GCA_015523665.1 Ferroglobus sp. | reverse complement strand
GATATAAATGATTTTCCAGAAAATGCGTTCCCCTGCTGTCGGGGAGCAGGAACTCCACTCTATCTTAGGGATGTTGCCGTGACAGAAAATCCAAGTCTTGTTGCGGGGGTGAAGAAGTACTTTGATCTGATATAGATATATGAACCGAATGAGATGCTGAAAAAGACTTAAAATGAGCTTGTCTGCAATATTTCGCCTATCTTATGAGCGGCAAAATGGGCTTTGCTGTCTTCAAAAATCTGTGCGTTTGTAATACGGAATGTTTATATTAATAGTATTACAATGAAATTTTACAATGAATGTAATAAGCTTCAGAGTTCGAAATAGCTTGAGAAAAGCATGAAGGAATTGGAATTAACTGGAGCGAGGAGATAAGAATTGACAAGTACATTCTGAGGGAGGATAACTGGGATAAAGTCAGACAGTATTTGGCAGGAGAATTGTTTTCACTGACATTAACCATGACAGAGGTTTTCAAATGCACTCTGGAAGCATTGCGTGATTTATGGGCGGTATCTCTTGATGATGCCAAAATAATGTTTGATGCATTGAAAAAACTTGAGGATGTTGTGGTTTTCGAGCCTTTTGGGAGGTATCTTGACGTTGCTGTAAGGATATCACTGGAAGAGAAAGTGACTTTCCATGATGCTTTATACTTGGCACAGGCGGAGAATTTTGGCAGTCTTCTGACAAGTGACGAAAAACAGCAGAAGATTGCAGAAAAAATTGGAATAGGTGTGGAATTTGTTGAATAGACTGGCAGAGCTAAAAATTATTTTGATTTTGAGATATGAGGCAAAAGATGCGTCGAAATAATGTCAAGACCTTAGTATATGTACCACGATCAAAAAGTCTGTAAAAACTTTCCCAAAAGAAAAGAAGGTTCATAGCAATAGGCTTGAAAAATGTCAGATTCTCTTTGTCCATTGTTGAGAGGTATTCCTGTATATATGAGTTAGCTTTGGAAATACCTCTCAGGAGATCGTTTCTATATCCAACACCACAAATCTCAAGTCATATCAGATTGCAGTTACATTAAAGCCTTGATTGAAGCAGTCGTTTAATTTTTCAAAAACTTACCCTCAAGCATTTCTATACCGGATTTGTTAGTTCTGTAAGTCTGTATCGTTGCGTTATAAAGTTAAATCTCTTGCGCATCCATCCAAAAACCTCTTTCCCAAATTATATCTATTCCAAATAGAGGCATTAATGATGTGTCAGCAAGCTTTCAATTTTCTCAGTGAGATAAGCTGCCATGTCCTCTGAAATGATAATAACTCGTTATAGCATAATTATTTTAACTGGTTCACAATTTCTAATATCTTACACTGGCTTTCCTTTTTTGAGAGGTAAGAAGAAGACTACTTTTCAAACCCATAATTTTTGTAGCTCAATTATAAGTATAAAATTTGGAGAGAAGAAAACAGAATGCTAATGGTGAGAAGAATGGACATTGCACATAGAGTAGAGAAAGGTTAAAGGAGATGTGGGGGAGGAAAGGAGAGTTGAGTTTCTCATATATAGCGAACAACACATCTATCCCAAAAGAGCTAAGCTCGAATCCTTTGTTTGATCCGTTCAAACGTGGGCTAAAGCCAATGAGAATTCTGCCAATCTGATTTTCTTGATTAGTCATTAAATGATTCTAATTCTTGGAGAATAAAGCCTTTCAACTTCTTTGAACATCTCCCTGTTCAGGAGGTGTAGGTTTATCCTATGATCATCTGTCAACTTTTTGACAATCCTGAAATACCAGTCAAAATCATATTTTCTTGGGATATCTTCTGATATTACTAGTACATCCAAATCAGATGAGAGCTTATGTTCTTTTCTTGCATAGCTGCCGACCACATAGACCTCACAATTATCAAATAGCTCCATGGCTTTTTCTCCTACTTTTTCTGCGATCTCAATTGCTTTCTCAAAAAATTCTATGTTTTTTTCAAGAAGCTTGTAGTATTCTATCATCTGAGCACCTCTTTGAATTTTTTTGCAAGTTCTAAAGACTCCTTTGCAATTCTTTCAGAGTATTCAACATCCAAGTACCTTGAGGCTATATATGACAGCTCAATTTCCCTTAAGGTATCCAAATTCTCTCTGTAGAAATTAATTAGTTCTTTGTCTCCTGTTATTTCAAAGAGGAGTTTTAAACTATGTGTTTTTGGAAATTCTCCATACTTTTTGTAAAGTATGTACTTCAAGGACAATTGAAAAAACTGTTCAATAAAAAACATCATCATATTGTAATCCTTTTTGGTGAAACTCTCCTCTGCTTCACTCAAAAACTTCAAAGCATTCTTTTTTAGAAATTCCATGAGAGTTTTTGTCTTTAAAGTTTTATATTGCTTACTGAGCCGCCAAAATTTGTTTGGATAACTTCCTATGAAACCTACAAGCTTTTTACAAAATTTCTACACCTCTGCCTATCATTAAATGGTTGAGTTAAATGACAGGCTTATTCGCAGATCCCTAATTTCAAGTACCCAATAACTTTCTGGATTTTTTCGAAAATATGATTGAAGGTAAGTGCTGGAGCTATTAACCATAACCTTAAATAATTAACTACCACTGGATTAAAAGGATTTTGAAGCCTCTATAAGGAAAGAAGGGTTAATTTAGATAGATGAAGTTAAACTTGAAAACAAATCTCTATCTGGAGTGCAATTGGCGTTGATACCAAAGAATGTTTACTTACCTGAGCCTCTAGCTCCTTCTGCTCCCACACTTTTCTAAAAAAGGTATTTATTCTATGAAAGCAGACTTTGGAGTTGCTCTAGATAGATGATCTGGTATAGATGCGCTTGAAAATGATATCTAAGTCACGAGCATAGGACCTTTGGATGGAGAGCTTGCTGGATTGCTACGTTAGATAATTGGAGGTTGTTATTTTACCACTTTTTCCAATTTTGTTGCATTTTCTTTTCAATAGAAGATGCATCTGGGCTCTCTTTTCCCTTTTGCGAATTCTTTTTAGCTCCTTTTCAAGAATGACAAACCTCAAACCGTTTTGAATGGAAGTTGAATAGAGTTGCTTGATAACATCTCAGATTTCATTTAGCCTTCAAATACACTTTCCATTCCAAGTTCAAAAACACTACTCAAGCATGCACTTCTTTTTAAGCAAACTTGCTAAGTTACACGTTCAAGAATGCTGAAGTCTGAAAAGTGCATTTATCACTCATTCAGCTCACAAAATTTCCCCAAAATGTTCATCAGAAATTCTGGCAAATTTTGCTCAAGATAAGGCGATTTCAATTGGAGTTTTAATCGTCTACACTACAAAATTTCCAACATTTGTGCTTGCACTCAGACTCACATCAGGTTACCAAGGATTAATTAGATTTCCAGAAAGGGGATAACAAAAACAAACTAAAATCTTCACTTAATCACAATACCTCCTTCAACTGCCTTTTTACCAATTCTATCTGCTTTTTCTTCTCAAATTCTTCTGGAGTTTAGCATATTATGCCTGCTCTCTCTTCTAGATCCCATGGCTCGTAGAGTTTTTTCCATCCATCCCACGAAGTTCATTACTCTAAATTTTTCGTTAGCGATTATAATGCCGTAATCGCTTTCCTCAATCCTGTCTCCCTTTGCTCTTGAACCAAAGACAATTATCACCCCAGGATTGAAAACTCTTTAACTTTTTATAGAAAGTTCGTGAGGCAAGGCTTGAGCCTCATCTGGATGTCTGCTCACAACAAACTCAGGCTGAATTTTCCGCAAAAAAGTCTCATAATCTTTTGAGATACTAACAC
>WAJX01000165.1 GCA_015523665.1 Ferroglobus sp. | reverse complement strand
GCCCTTCTTTCTCCAAGGAATAAAAGGACTTACCGCTGAACAGGTAGGACTTTGGATAATACCTATCCCTATTGTGAATACTGTTATAGCCCCACTCGCAGGAAGACTAAGCGATAAGATTAATCCAAAAATAACAATGTCCATAGGGCCGATTGTATTCTCCATCGGACTCTACTTCCTTAGCAAGATTGATGTAGACGTGACGTTTTGGGAGTTATTGCCAACCTTCCTCCTCATCGGCTCAGGTATGGGGCTAATAATGCCTCCGGCCATGAATGTGATGATGACATCTGCCCCCCCTCATAAGGCGGGAATGGCAAGTGGAACAATTCAGACTTCCAATTCACTTGCAAGAGCTATGGGCGTATCATTAGGTGGTATTCTCTTTACAGGGAAGATGAATGAATTAATTCCGAATTTTGGTAATATGATCCCGAACCCGATGCAGATGAAAATCCTTGAGATTATCGCTATGAATGGCTATGCCACACCTTTTGTCATGATAACAGAGGCGTTTATGAGGAGTTTTAGAAGTGTTTTCTTGAAATCCATACCCTTTATATTGACAAGTTTGTTCATTGTACTGGTGTTTTTGAGAGGTAGAGAACATCTTGAAGTGATTAAGAGATCTGATGTCGAAAAAGCGAGCATTACCCATGTTAAACAATTATCAACTGAGAGTGAGTTAGTTGAGTAGTGTTCTCATATCTCTCCAAGGATTGAGATGGATTGGATAAATCCAAGATAAAATATCATAGAAAATAATGTGATTAACGATGATTGTAATTAGTATCGCAATTTTGCTTTACCGCTTATTTACCCTAACATTTATGCGTGATCACTTATTAGATCGACAATTCTGAGTCTAAAGTCTAAATAGTCCATAAGATTATTCACAACCCAAAAATTAGAAATGACGTTAAGATTCATGCACTGTGACAACTATGAATCACTCATGATCTCCTAAGTTCCTATAAGGGAAAATATAGCTGATCATCGTTTGAATGAAGAGAATTCTACAACAAATCATTGAAGGTGTAAGATGAGCATAATTTTCCCATATTAATCTTCAGAGATAAAAAGAATAAGAGCTTATTAAAGAGCAATACTCACAAAATTATAAAGGATGAGATTTCTGAAGATGAAGAATTTCAAAAACTCAAGAGAAGGTTAAAATTCTACCATAAACGTCGAAAATTTCTCGAATTATTTTAATCCTGATCTATCAGGACAATTGGGTTTAGCAAGCTTATTAACGATAAATAAAGCCATTAATATAAAAGAAGATGATAAATATCAATCCCTTAAGGAGGAATTATTAAGACCATATACAAAACTCTTACGTAAAATTTATATACCACTTTGTCCACCATTATTTTCTGTGCTTAAAAAGGTTGGAGAATTTTTACATATCTCTAAGGCAGGTAATATTATCGTAAAGGCAAATCCTTCAAACCTTCCAAAGGTTGGTAGTGAAGTTGTAGACAGAAAAATGAGGAAGGTTGGTTTTATCTATGACATCATTGGTCCAGTGAATCAACCTTATCTTGTTGTGAAATCGTATGAGGATGTTGAATTTAAAAATTTGGAGTTATTTGTGGTGTTAGAATATGGTAGAAATGGAAAGAGTAAAGGAGAAAGAAGTAGAAAAGGAGGTAGAAAGAAAGGAAATAGAAAGAGAAGAAACGATTGAACTCTGTCCAGAATGTGGAAGTCCCAGATTAATAAGAGATTTTAGGAGAGGAGAGTTTATTTGTCAAGACTGTGGACTTGTCATTGAAGATACATACATAGATAGCGGGCCAGAATGGAGAGCATTCGATAGTGAGCAAAAAGAGAAGAGGAGTAGAGTTGGTGCTCCAATAACCTATACAATTCATGATAAAGGATTATCAACTATAATAGATTGGAGCAACAAGGACTATTACGGAAAATCAATATCCATAAGAAATAGAGCACAACTTTTCAGACTTAGGAAATGGCAAAGAAGAATAAGGATTAGTAATGCAACCGAGAGAAATCTTGCATTCGCTTTGAGCGAACTTGACAGAATGGCATCCGCACTTGGATTACCTAAAGCTGTCAGAGAAAATGCTGCAGTCATTTACAGAAAAGCTGTTGAAGACAACCTCATAAGAGGGAGAAGTATAGAAGGGGTTGTTGCTGCAGCCCTTTATGCTGCATGCAGACAAGCAGGAGTCCCAAGAACTTTAGATGAGATTGCAACTTACTCAAGAGTTGATAGAAAGGAAATCGGCAGGACTTACAGATTCATTGCAAGAGAGCTTGGATTAAAGTTGATGCCAACAAGTCCAGCAGATTACGTCCCAAGGTTTTGTGCTTCATTAAACCTAAGTGGAGATGTGCAAAAGAAAGCTATTGAAATTATTAAGAAAGCTGAAGAGAAGGAATTAACGAGTGGAAGGGGGCCAACAGGAGTAGCAGCTGCTGCAATTTATATCGCATCAATTCTAAGTGGTGAAAGGAGAACACAAAGGGAAGTGGCTGAAGTGGCTGGAGTAACAGAAGTTACGATAAGAAATAGATATAAAGAGTTGGCTGAAAAATTGGGAATAGAGATAATACTTTAATAATTAATTATTATTTTTTTTCCCCGTAAAGTTTATAGTGTTTTAAAATCTGTCTCTTATACACATCTGACG
>WAJX01000164.1 GCA_015523665.1 Ferroglobus sp. | reverse complement strand
TAGGACTTGGAGCGGGAGAGGTTATGAATCTAGATCCATACGGAATACCATGGGATAAGCCAGTTAGTAGGATGAAAGAAGCGATCGAAGTTATGAGAAAGCTTTGGGAATCGGATGCAAACAATCCAGTTAACTATGAGGGAAGATTCTTTAGATTGGAGAACGCATATTTACAGATAAAGCCGAAGGGAAAGATACCGATATACATAGGAGCTAACAGCCCAAGAACTAGAAAACTAACAGGAGAAATAGCAGACGGATGGATACCGGCTTATATACCACCAGATATGTATGAAAAATATGCTAAAGAAGTTAGAGAGAGCGCCAAAAAAGTTGGGAATGATTTAGAATATGCTATTCTTCTATTCTCCTCATTGAGTGATAGTAAAGATGATGCAATAAATATACTAAAACCTATAAAAGGTTTGATGATCTGGCCACACGAGCTTGAGGCTATGGGTTATTCTGTTCCTGAAGAGTATAAAAATCTAGCATATCCATATCTTAATCCAGGAAATATCGAAATGATGATGAAACTGCGTGAATACAGTGAAACAATTCCAGACGATCTAATACCAGAATTCGCGATCTGTGGGAATAAAGCAGATGTTGAAGAGCGTATAGAAGAGTACCGCAAAGCTGGAGTAGAACGAATAATATTCCAAGATTTCAGCCCCAATAAAGATTTGTCTTTTAGAATATTCTCGGAGATTATTGCAGAATTTCAAGCCTGATACATAATCGTCTAAACCAACATACAAACAAAAATCTAAAATCATCTTTTGTTTTGTATTATTTGTTTTTATTTATTTATTATTATAATAAATATAATGTTACTAAAATTATCTATCAAAACCAATTACCAAAAATTAAAAAACATAATAAAGGGATCAAATTAAATTTAAACCATGTTATCACATATAAAAGCCAAAACTATAAAAATACCAAGTATCCCTGTATACAGAGTACTAGAGTCTACAGCATTTAAATTTCCAGAAAGACCAGCTATAGTCCACAAAAATTCCTACTTGACATACTCCAAGCTCCTTAACTTTTCATATCACTTTGCATCATACCTATATGATCTCATAGATAAAGGAGATAGAGTTGCAATCAACTTATGGAACTGTCCAGAGTTTGCTATATCATATTACGGTATTTTAATGGTAGGAGGAGTCTTTGTTGGTTGTAATCCACTTCTATCTAACAAAGAACTTCAATACATTCTTGAAGATTCAAAAGCTAAAGTTGTGATTACATGTAAGGAAAAAGCAGAATTTATCAAAGAACATACCGACATAGAAGAAATCATAATAACTGACGAAAGAACAGGAAAGTTTACATTCTTTAAAGATACCTTAAAAAAACTTCACCAAGAAATTCCATTAGATGTAGAGCCAAAAACAGATTTGGCTCATCTCCTCTATACAGGAGGAACTACAGGCACACCTAAGGGTGTTATGCTTACTCACTACAACGTTATAGCCAACATAGTTCAAGGGACTGTTCACAATATAGGGGTGGAACCAAAAATTACAAACGGATATTTGCAAATAACAAATAACCCTCAAGACTTAACTGACAACTGGGAATATCCAATAAGGATTGGAAAAGAGAGGGTTTTAGCAATATCTCCTTGGACGCATTCTATGGGAATTACATCTTGGCTTAACCAACCAATAGCTTGGGGAGCAACTATATACATACTCCAAAGGTTTGAACTTAAGACATTCCTTGAGATGATTAGAGATTACAAAATAACATACGTAGGTGGTGCTCCAACTATAGCCGCTAGAGTTGTTAGTTATCCAAATTTCGAGGAGTATCTGGGTCATGTAAGACTTTGGTTTAGTGGAGCTTCAGCTTTACCAGAGGAGCTTTTTTACAAACTCCAAAACGCTATTGAAGGTGTTATTGCTGAAGGATATGGGCTTACAGAGGCCTCTCCAGCAGTATCCAGAAATCCAGTAGAAAAGAGTAAAATTAGGAAACCTGGATCGGTTGGAATTCCCTACCCAAATACCGAAATAAAAATAGTTGACGATAATGGAAATGTTGTTGAACGAGGAGAGGTTGGAGAAGTTGTTGTAAAAGGTCCACAAGTTATGAAAGGTTACTGGAATAAAGAAAGGGAAACAAAAGATGTCTTAAGAGATGGATGGCTCTATACGGGAGATATTGGAAAAATTGATGAAGATGGTTATTTGTATATAGTAGATAGAAAAAAAGATGTCATAATATATAAAGGATATAATATATACCCTAGAAAAATTGAAGAGATTCTCTACACACATCCCGCTGTTGAACAGTGTGCTGTTGTTGGAAAAAAAGATCCAATCGCTGGTGAGATACCCATAGCATTTATAGTATTGAGAAAAGGTATAAAAATTGATGAAGATGAACTAATGGATTTTGTGAATAAACAACTCTCATATTACGAAAAGATAAAGAAGGTGAAAATTGTAGAAAGTTTGCCAACTTCAGGTGTTGGTAAGATTTTAAAGAAAGAGTTAAGAAAAATTGCAAATAAGTTAGATATAAACTAATATACAAATCTCACTAACCTAAAATTTTGAAACAGCATATTTTTGTGATACTTACAATTTTTGGCCATGATATCTAAATAAAAATTAAAAACTTAAAATCGATAAATTCCTAAAATAGAACAGAGGTGCGAGTTATGAAAGTTTTAGCTTTAGCAGATATACACAAAAGGAAGATCAAAAACCTCCCAGAAGCTGATGTTGTTTTTGTGGCAGGTGATTTCACAAATGCAGACGATCCAAGTTTTGTTGAGGACATGTTAGATGCTATTGATGCAAAAATTTATGCAGTTCCAGGAAATATGGACAAGGAAGAAGTCCTCAAAATATTAGAAGAGAGAAATATATCTGTGCACTTAAAACCAAAAAAGCTTGATAATTTAACAGTCATCGGGCTTGGAGGGAGCAATTTAACACCATTTAACACTCCATTTGAGCTCAGTGAAAAGGAGATCGAAAAAGCACTATCGACACTTAAAGGAGATATAGCAATTTTTCATCCTCCACCCTATGGCATTTTCGACTGGGTTAGAGGGAATCCCGTAGGGAGTAAAGCTGTAAAAGAGTGGATGGAAAAAACATCACCAAAACTATTGATTTGTGCACATATACATGAACATAAAGGTGTCGCACGATATAATGATACATTAATAATAAAGCTCGGAGCTGCAATAAATGGTGATGCTGTGCTTATAGAAATGGGTGACGAACTAAATCCACTCATTATAAGATTTATTAATATTTGAATATTTTAAATATATTTAAATATATTATATTTAAATATATGTTATTATTTTAACATAATATAAATAGTAATTAAATTATATGATTATTTTAAAATTTCTAACAATGTCTTCATAAGTTTCTCTTTCTCCAATTTACTATTGGCAACCACTTCTCCTAGAACAACTTTCACACCTAACTCTTCAATGCTTTGTATATACTCACAATCTCTAATATCCAAAAAGAAAGTATCCAAAAATCTACTATACAGTTTAGCTATGCCCAATGGTGTGTGTTCACAACCTATAGCTTCTATAAGTTTCTTCTGTGCAAGTATTCTACGCTGAATAGACTTATCTTTTATTGGTAAATTCTTTACGAATGGAGATATAGCTATCACCTCTTTCTCCTCTAAAAAATTTTTAATCCCCTCTACTGCTAAAATCGGACCAATACTCGCTACAGGATTGCTAGGACAGATAATAACCTTTTCTACTTTTTCAAATAAATCTAACAAACCTTCTGATGGAGAAACAATTGACTTATTATTTAAAAGTATATCCTTAGCAAAATATTTTTTATATCTATCAGATTTTGCATCCCTTTTAGCATAGTAATACACTTCCTTAATTTCAGGCTTTGCTAGATGTTTAACAAAAAATTCTTGATAATGAATGATTTCATTTGAAGTTTCAACAAAGGTTTGGAGTGTGTCATCAGTACATGGTAGAATTTCATGTTTTATATCTAACATCTGTTTTATCTCAGATATCACTTGTGAAAGTTTTGCACCATTTTTCATTCTCCAAGTTCTGTATATATGTACAGCTAAATCTTTATCACCAAGTGAGAACCAAACATCTTTAGCAAATCTTTTAAATTGTTGCAAAAAATTAAACGAATCTCCTCTAATTCCCCATGTTCTCGATTCATCTAAAAGGCCAGATAGTCCATATATAACTGTATCAATGTCAGGAGAGATTTTAAGCCCGTATAATTCAATATCATCACCAACATTACATATTATCACTAACTTCTCTTTAACGACTTTTAAAAGCTCTAAAATAAATTTAACACCACCAAAACCACCCGTTAAACAAATAATCATGAGTATTAATCCTATAAGCAAAATTTAAAATATTATCGCAAAGGATTTTATTTCTTTATATCTTTAATTAAAGAAATGAAGAAATAAAGAATTCTTTATCAACATATTCATTACACCCATATTTCTTCTTGTAAAATTCATTGATTTATGATAATTGTCTAATAATATTATTCTATTTATCATTATATTTATTTTTTAGTGATAAAGCGTTACTTTTAAATCTTTTAGAATAAAACAACAATAATCACTTTTTGATCTACAAGTTGACTGCTACAAAATGTAAGATTATAAATATATAAGTAAACAAAATCAAATTACTTCAAAAGAATAACTGGAATTTCAATCAAGTCTATGATTTCATCAATTTCCTTTTTCTTACTTTCATAACCCCCTATAATCAAAGCTGTTGCATCATTCTCTCCAATAACTTCAACAACTTCATCAGATAAAGAGCCTAATCTTATCTCATAATTCATCTCTACCCCCATTTCAATTAATAATTCCTTAAGCTTCCTTAAGCTGTTTTCAGCCATCTTTCTTTCCTCTCTCATCTTCTTTGTTGATACTTCTGGTGGTAAAACAGGAGAGACTACATGTACAGCAGTTACACTTTTTATCCCTGAAAGCCAATTCATTAATTTATCCCCCAACTTATCAACAGTATCAAAAATCACATGTAGATATACAACCCTCTCAAACAAATCATAAACACTTTCAATTCTACTTATAAGTACATCAGCTTTTGATTTGTGAACTATATCTCTTAAATCCTCCCCATAAAGCTTTTTTAATTTTTTCCCAGCAATTACAATCAACTGTGGCTCCACAGTCTTTTCAACATTCAAAACGTGATTTATAACACCACCAAATATTATCTCTACTCCTTTCACTTCTATACCAGCATTTTCAATCTTTTCACACCACATTTCAACATTTCTCAAAGCTTTAATCTTGTATCTAGCTAAAACAATCGATTCTTTAGTCTCAGAGAGTGGAGGGAGAACAGTCTCAGAAGGCGCATATATGATGTGCATTTCTTTAATTTTAATTTCTTCACTCGTTATGAGTGTATCAATACTAGCCTCACCAACATCTGGTTCAGTCACAACCATTAAACACCTCTCTATCATCATCTCTTACACCCCACTAAGATGTAATTGCCTCTTTTATCTGCTTAGACCATTCCTCCAACCACTTTCTTAAAACCTCATAAGGTTTAACCTCTACGCTATAAACATTAAAAACACCCAAAAGTTGTCCCTTCTTTATAACTCCATCAAAAACTGGCATAAAGATTGCCTCAACGATTTCTTTTTCCTCTTCAACTCTGCTCACCCTTCCCGCTTGAATTAAGTCTAAAACCGTTCCATAAGCATTTCTCATTATATATAAGGGATATAAAATCGTATTCTTTTCCAATTTTAGTGGTTTAATTCTAACACGCGCTATTTTCCCTTTTCTAACTTCTCTGTCTTCATTAGCAATTATCATCTCCCATCTCGCAGTTGGTTTTCTTTTATATATGAAGGGTGAAATTTCTATCTCTTTTCTCTTTATCTCCCCGTTTTTTAGCTCTGCAATTTTAGCTTTAACTTTAGCAACTTTTCTCCTAAACCTAGCCTTAAAATCATGTGTAGCCACATAATATGCATTAATTACACCTATCAAATCTCCTTCCTCTATTTTACCATCCTGAATTGGTAAAAATACAGCATGAGTTATTCTTTTTTCTTCTTCAACTTTTTTAGGAGGTCCAAGCTGAATCAAATCAACCAAACTTCCTAAAGGGTGTCTCATTATATAAAGTGGTGTAATAACAGTATATGGTTGTAGCTCTATTTCCTTAATTCTCACTATTTTAAGCTCTCCTTCAGAAACTTCAATATCCTCATCAGCTATAACTGGCTCCCATTCAGCTATATGACTTCTGATATATCCAAAAACTCTCGTTCTTATCTTATCTCTAAAGATGTTACCATTATCTCTATAAGTGATTGTAGCAGTTGTTAACTCCTCTTTTAACACAATGTCTGATGGAGATATGCCGATCAATCCTCTTAATCTACCCACTTTAACAAAATGGACTTTTAAAACACCTATCAAATCTCCTTCCTCTATTTTACCATCTTGAATTGGCAAAAATACAGCATGAGTTATTCTTTTTTCTTCTTCAACTTTTTTAGGGATTCCTTCCCCTATAACATCGATTATAACTCCATACGCATGACGCATAATTGAAAGTGGACTAACAATAGTATCTTTTGGGATTTCCACATCTTTTATCTTCACAATTATTGGTTGATTTTTCAATAATCTTACACTTTCATCAGCAACTAAAGTTTTCCATTGTGTTAGAGGAGCAATTCTATATTCATATGTAGAGACTTCAAAGCTTTTCGATTCTACCTGATCGCCAATCTTACCCTTCCAATAAACCACTTCAACAGCCATATTTTTTATATGATGTGATCATTATAAATAGATTATGAATTATGAATGCGATACTTCATGATATTCTTAAACTATACGTTACATGATATCCACAATCAAATTAACTAATTTAATTAATTTTAATAATAATATAATTTAAAAATTATTTAACTATAATTAACAGTAAATATAAAATTATGGAAATTCTTTTCAACTATAAATTTAAGGTTTTATATGGGAGTGAGAACTAGAAGAGAGTATATTGAGAGTTTGAAAAATCAAAAGCCTATTGTATATATGAATGGTAAAAAAGTGGAAGACGTTGTTGAAAATGAGTTCTTTAAAGTGGGAATAAACTCAATAGCAATTACATACGATACCGCAAACGATCCAAACTACAAGAGTTTATCAACACTTCGTTCTCCTTTGATAAATGAAGATATCAGTATTTGGACAAATATACAAGTAAATAGAGAGCAAGCGTTAACGAAAACAAAGTTAATGCGAGTTTTAGGAGAGACTTTATGCCCTTGCCACTATCGTTGTCTAACTTCCGATTGTATAAACACCGCTTGGGCAGTCACTTATGAGATCGATAACAAACACAACACCGAGTATCACAAACGAGTTATTGAAATAGTAAAAAATGTGCAGAGATTCGATCTAGTAATCGGAGGAGCTATTGTAGATCCAAAAGGAGATAGACGTTTCTCTCCCGCTGAACAAGAAGATCCAGATATGTATTTGCATATCGTAGATAGAGATGATGAAGGTGTGATAGTTAGAGGGGCTAAAAGTCACAGCACCGCCGCACCCTATACAAATATGTTATGCGTGTTTCCAAGTAGACCTATGAAAAAAAATGAGAGAGATTATGCTATAGCTTTTTTCACACCTGTTGATGCAGATGGGATTAAGTTTATCTGTAAAAGTCCTCCAATTCCAGAAGTGAGAGAAGAGGAAAGAGATATGGAAAATCCAATAAGCTCAAGATTTGGGCATGTAGAGACAACTATAATCTTTGATGACGTATTCATACCATGGGATTACATCTTTTTATGCGGAGAATATGAATTCACAGGCCGTATATTGCAGATATTTAATAGCTTTCATACGTGGCATAAGTGTGGATGTAGATGTGCGAATATGGAGTTAAATATCGGTAGCTTAGCTTTAACAACTTATTATTCTGGAATTGAAAACGCACCACATATCAAAGAATATATAACAAACATGATAATAGATGCCGAAATCACCTATGCATGTGCCCTAGCTGCTGCGATAGAAGGTAATAAACACGAATCTGGTGTGTATATCCCCAATAGAATGTATGGAAATGTAGGGAAAATTTTTTCTGCTGAAAAGTTAGGAGAAGAGAGATTTTTCTTACAAGAGGCTTCTGGAGGCATAGTCATAACCATGCCAAGTGAGAGAGACTACAAAAATCCAGAGACTGGGAAATTTCTTAAGAAGTATGTAAAAGGTAGGGTTGGGACGTTAGCTGATGAAAGAGTGAGAGTAATTAAACTAGTTGAAGACTTAATAGCTAGTAAATGGGCTGGATGGTATTGGGGAATGTGTATTAGTGGAGGAGGAACAATTCAAACTCTAAAGGAGAGGGTTTTTGCAGATTTTAATATTGAAAAAGTGAAAAACAGAGCAAGAAAAGCTGTAAAATTATAGTTAATTTATTTTATATTAAAAAATTTAATACTTTTAATATTTTTATTTAATTTTCATAAATATGATATTCCCATAACTACGCGATCCCTCTCTTAAGCAACTCGTTAGCTATAATCAAAAGCTGAATTTCATTTGTTCCCTCCGTTATCTCTCCCATTTTAGCATCTCTATAATATCTCTCCACATCATATTCTTTTGTATAGCCATAACCACCATGGATTTGTATCGCTTCACTTGCTACTTCTCTAGCTATCCTAGACGCATGAAGTTTAGCCATTGAAGCTTCCAACACATAATCTTTACCCTCATCCTTCAACCAAGCTGCCCTATATGTTAAAAGCCTCGCCGTATCTACTTTAATAGCCATTTCTGCTAGTTTAGCACGAATCAACTGGAATTCAGATATATATCTCCCAAACTGTTTTCTCTGTTTTGAATAAGAGATTGCTGCATCTAATGCTGCTTGAGCTATTCCAACAGACCTAGCTGCAACACTAATTCTTCCAGAAGCCAATACCTTTAAAGCTTGATAAAATCCATAGTTTTCTTTTCCCAATAGATTTTCTTTCGGAACTCTTACATCTTTCAATGCTATCGGACAAGAATGTACACCATGTCCTCCCAACTTTTCTATAGGCTTTTCAACGTTAAATCCCTCTGAATTAGTATCAACAATAAAAGCACTAATCCCTTTGTGTTTATCAGCAGATTGATCAGTTCTAGCAAATACTATTGCAACTTTAGCTACATCAGCCATAGTAATAAATTCCTTCTGACCACTGAGTATATACTCATCTCCATCTCTAACAGCTTTGGTCTTTATACTAGCAATGTCACTTCCAGCTTCTGGTTCAGTTATAGCAAAACAACCAAACCTCTTACCATTACATAAATCTGGAAGATATTCTTCCTTTTGCTCTTCTGTTCCAAATTCAAGAAGACTTAGAGCATAAAGAGTGTTTTGAACACTCATAATTGTTCCCAAACAAGACATGCCTCTAGATAGTTCTTCAACAGCTACAATATAACTCTTGTATTCCATTCCACCTCCACCATACTTTTCTGGAAGAGTCATTCCGAAAAATCCGAGTTCAACAAGTTTTTTAACTATCTTTTCTGGGTATCTATCCTCTTTATCAATTTCCTTTGCTACAGGAATTACCTCATTTACTACAAATTCTCTTGCTGCAGATTTTACCATTTTTTGTTCTTCTGTTAATTCAAACATTTTTAACCCCCTATCACAGGCTTTTTAGAATTTTTAAATATTTTATGATATTGTTTACTCATTTATTATTTCTCTAGCGATTTTATCTTTAAATTTATCAAGTTTATCAAGATTTCTTTACTTCTTTAATTAAAGATTTCTTTAAATTAAGAATTAGGAATTGGATACCCACACACCCCTATATTTCTACTTGTAAAAACATATAATTATAGAAAAATTTATCATTATTAATAATTATATATAATTATTTTTATCAGTAATTTATAGTAAATAATTAATAAAAAATGAGACTATAACTAAACATCATAAATAAAGATCAAAATGCTAAGGAACGTTATTGTAAATTACAAAAATCGTCTAACTAAAAGTTGCTAGGTTTAATTATTATTAGCTCAGAAAACTCAGTTTTTTATTTTATCAAATTTTAACATAAATTTAAGATTATGAAAATAATTGACTACCATAATTGTAATATCATCTTTACAAGTGGAAATATAGGGGTGTATGTCTATTTTAGTCTAAATAATTATATATTAAAATTATAATGATTTTGTGGTTATTGAAGATGAACCAAAAATATATAAAGGCTCAAAAATTCTGAATTTAAATATGTCTGGTGATAATTTATGGAAAACTGAACCTCTTGAAATCTTTAAAAAATTTTCAGAGGATTTTCCAGAAGTTTTTAAAGAATTTATGGATCTTATAGATGTGGTATATTCAAAAATTGATCCAAAAACTCGCGAGTTAATTATAGTTTCAATTCTAGCTGTTGAAGAATTTGAAGATGGGTTTAAATTCCATTTACAGGAATTAATTAAGAGAGGAACTACAAAAGAAGAAATAAAATCATTGCTATTAATTTTATTACCATACTTAGGTATCTCTAAATTTCTTAAAGTATTTAAATGGTGTAAAGAAGAACAAATACTTTAATTTATTTATCTGTTTGATTTTAAAACTGGGGATCTTTTACTTATCATACATAAATCCATGAATCATAAATTTTACAAGTGGAAATCTGGGGGTGTGGGGGGTAGGGGGATATGACGCTTCATATAGTAGAATAATAAACTACTACGAGTGCAATTCATAGTAATGTAACTAACTACTAACTTTTCTAACTTTCTAAAACTTACCTTTTAACTAATCTTAGATAACTAACTCTAACTAAAACTAAATTAATAAGTGATTTTATAACTTATTTGAAACTTAGACTAACTTTGCAAAACCTCTGTTGTAAGTAAGTTTAGTTATGTCTTTGTTAACCTTTAAGAATTTATTATACTAAAATTTGAAGTTAAATTTGGCCAAAGTCAATAAACATAAGTAAATATATATTGAACTGAAAATTAGAGTATTTTTCATGAGTAGAGTGGCTGTTGTAGGAGTAGGTTTCTCCGGTTTCAACCCTTCTACACCAGATCTCAGCTGGAAAGAGTTAATGTATGAAGCAGCTGTAAGAGCTTATGAAGATGCGGGAATAAATCCGAGAAGAGATGTAGATATATTTATTACGTGCGCTGAAGACTTCTGGGAAGGTTTTGCCATATTTGATGAATTTGTGCCTGATCAACTTGGAGCTGTGTTAAAGCCAACATTTACAGTTGATGCAGATTTTCTTTATGGGATTGCAAATGCTTTTATGTTAATTAAAAGCAATCTTGCAGATATAGTAGTGGTTGAGGCACATAGCAAAGCTAGCGACATTCTTACATTTGGTGAGGTAATCAAACTTGCCTTCGATCCTATTTGGCTTAGACCTATTGGGAAAGCTCATCCTTATTACTTTGCAGCACTTGAAAAGTCAGCTTACATGGTTAAAAGAGGTTATAATGATGAAGTTTTTGCTAAAGTTGTTGAGAAAAATAAAACGAATGGTAGATTGAATGATAATGCTCCGTATGCTGGGAAAGTAACAGTTGAGGATGTATTAAAAAGTGAAGCGGTATTTTATCCAATTAGAAGGCTAGAGATAGCTCAAAGAGCTGATGCTGCAATTGTTTTTGTTTTAGCTAGAGATGAAGTGGCAAAACAACTTACCGATAAACCTGTTTGGGTTAGCGGAATTGGTTGGTGGAGCGAAACCGGCAATTACGATACTATGAGCCTCTCTGCCATATATGCTAGAAAAAGTGCTGAGATGGCATATAAGATGGCTAGGATTACAAATCCGGCCAAGCATATTGATATTGCTGAAGTAGATGATAGATTCGCTTTTAAAGAAATTCAACACATTGAAGCGTTAAAGCTTGCAAAAAGTAGAGAAATTCCAGAATTAGTTAATAATGGTTATTTTGAAAGAGACGGTGAAATGCCAGTTAATATCTCTGGGGGGAGTCTTAGTGTGGGTAATTTATTAGAAGCGACGGGAGGTCAGAAAGCTCTTGAAATAGTTCTCCAATTAAGAGGAGAAGCTGGAAAAAGACAGATTTATGCAGAGGTTGGTGTTGCTCAGGCTTGGAGATATATACCAACAGCTAGTGGGGCTGTAGTTGTTTTTACGAGGTGAGATGATGAATGTGGAGAGGATAAAGGGTTTGAAGTTTCATAAAAAACAGGATGTCGCG
>WAJX01000163.1 GCA_015523665.1 Ferroglobus sp. | reverse complement strand
TTGTTGGTATTTTAAAAGAAAAAGTTAAGATAGGAACTTGGATACATTTTTACACTTTTGCTGGTGAGGAAGAAAATTTACAAGATAGAATCGTAAGAAAATTTGAGGAGATTGGTGTTAAAGTGAACGTAAAAAGAATTAAAGAATGTGGAAGTTTTGCTCCTAGAGTTAATAGGTATGTTGCAGATTTGGTGGTAGATGGTGTTAAGTAAAATTTTATTTTATTTTATTTATTATATAAAAAACAAAAAACCCTATAGCTAATGTTATGATGGGTGTGTAGGGGTTTTTAATCAAACTTAGGATTAAAGCGGTAATAAATGCCGAAAGTAATGCCGGAAGTCCATTATTCCATTCGGAGTGAAATATTCCGATAATTAAAATTAAAAGGCTTAATAAAATAGTGGATGATAAAACTGAAAGCTCAACTATGTATCCTGGTCTAAAAGAAGCAAATATAGCAACAAGGATTGTTAAAATTATAACAGAGATTTGTCCAACTCTCATTCCCTTCTCCTTAACAATATCTCTTGAAACCATTGAGGAGAGACTTAAGATTATTGAGTTTGCAGTTGTAACTGCTGCTGCAAGGATGCTTAAAGCTATAATTAAAGCTATACTTGTTGGCATGAGATTTAGTAATGTTGGAGTTACAAGATCTCTATCTTTAATTAAAGGAAATTCACCGATTTCAGTGAGAGTCCTCAACATTAAGCCAAGTAAGGTTACTAATACAGTATATATGAGTCCAAAAATCCCAAAATAAACAACCATACTTTTTACAGCTCTCTTGTTTTCTGGAATGTAAAGTCTTTGAAATACTTGTGGATTTGTCAAAGCAAAGAAGAACCATGGAATAGTTAAGCTTGCAAATCTTAACGGAGTCCAAATTTTATTTGGAACAACTAACAACTCTCCTAATCTCCCAACTTCTGATATGAAGGATGTTTTGAACATCGATGAAACATAGAAAATTGCTAAAAATGCGGCAGTAAGCATTATTATCCCTTGAACAGCATCAGTCCAAGCTACTCCTCTCAAACCTCCGATTAATGCCCAAAATGCTATTAAAAAGGCTGAAATTATGATTGCAACCTCATAGCTTATATTAGCCGTTCTTTCAATTAGCAAAGACACACCTATAAGTTGAATTGATGTATAGGGGATTAACGCTATGAGCGAAATTATCGCGGCAGTTAGAGCTGTATTTTTTCCATATCTCCTTTCGAGAAACTCTGTTGGTGAAACTATCTTTTCTCTTTTTGAGATTTCCCAAACTTTTGGGGCATAGTATGATAATAAAAATAGGGTTCCTACAAGATAGAAGAGTTCAAAACCAGCTGCTCCAATGCCAGTTGCGTAGCTCAAACCCACAAGTCCGACCATCATAAAAGCTGAATAAGTTGTTGCAGCATAGGTTAATGCTGAGATAATCCCACTAACATTTCTATTAGCGATAAAATACTCTTCGTGAGTTTTAACTCCTTTTTTTCTTGCATAAAAAGCTAGATATGTTCCTATTATAAAATAAATTAATATTAATATTAGAAATTCATTCATCAGACCACCTCTTTAATGAGATGTAGAGTAAATAGGCTAAGGTAATAAGGATCCAATAGAGATATGCGGATAGGTTATAATCTTTGAAGGTGATAAAAGGTAAAAGCATAGCTAAGATTACAATTATCACATCAACTCTCATCGAACACTTGTTCGATTGTTTGTATAAATACCTTTCTCTTCTCCAACTATATTATTATATTATTAATTTTAGTTTTAATTAATTTAATAATAGAATAATAAAATAATTAATAAAAAAATATTAGAAAATTTTGTTTTGTTTAATTATAAATTTTTTTATTTTTAATATTTAATAAAATCTAAATCTCTCCTATTTTTGAGGCTAATCTAGCTAGAACTTCTCTTCTCATAGCTGGAACGAATTTTATACTTCCAACAACTAAATGACCTC
The DNA here is from genome assembly GCA_015523665.1 of Ferroglobus sp. Taxonomy (GTDB): domain Archaea; phylum Halobacteriota; class Archaeoglobi; order Archaeoglobales; family Archaeoglobaceae; genus WAJX01. Next base: position 5,946 of record WAJX01000163.1, on the reverse strand, counting down.
CTCCCTCGACTTCGGCATTTACTTCTTCTTGTATCTCCTTTACAAGTCTGGGAATATCCAATTCAACACCTTCACTCCTTATAACTGCAAAATCTGGACCATATCCTATTGTGACAATTCTTTCGTATTCTCTCTTAAACCTATCATGCACCTCTCCTGTAAGTTTTCCTGGTGGAGGGAATGTGAATTTTTTCGCATAGTTTTCTATATCTAAAGCGATTAGTATAACACCATTTTTGAGTTTTTGAATTTTCACACCTTCCATTGCGGTTCTAACTTGTCTTTCTATCCCGTCTTTTGCGAGAGATGAGAGGAGACTAACAAGTTTCTGCTGTCTATCTTTTCTCCCAAAACCAAGAATTTCATGTATTATTGGACTTCCATGCCTAAATCTAAGATGAAATGCCTCAAACTCTAAGGCCAAACTTACATCTTGTAAAAATTCCCTATTAAATCCAGAAAGTTTAATGTACTCTTCAACCTCTCCTTCAGCCCTATCGGAGACTACAGATGTTGCTGCGAGTAGTGTTAGGTTTATATCTGACACCATCCTTGCTATCTCAACACTGAGCACACCAGATGTGTAATTACTATCTCCACCAACTTTATAGGGATTTACATGATAGAGTAGGTAATTATCAACTTCTTCATCTGGAAAATGGTGGTCTATTGCTATCACATCTGCTCCAAAAATCAGAAATTGTCTTATTGCTGGAATATCTTCATATCCTGAACCGTTATCAACTAAAACTACCAGAGGAATTTTATCCCCAAATTTTTCCATATCTTCTAAAGATTCATCTAAATCCTTCACAACGTCTTCAAACTCATAATATGGAGCTCTTGACACCCTCCTTCTAATCAAATAATCTTTGGCATCTGGATCTGGATGAACTTTTTCGATGAAATCAATTAGAGCTTTCTCAATTGCAACTCCACCACATATTCCATCTGCATCCCAATGATGTCTTATTATTATTGGTCTAGACTCTAAAACAGCTTTCCTAAGTTCTCTTGCAACTTCTATCATCTCTTCTTTTAATTTTTCAAGGATCTTACTCTCAATTAAAAAGCCTTTAAATTCTGGGTTTGCCTTTCTTTCAAGCTCTTTTTGGATTGATTTATTTATTCTATGTGCCTCTTCTCCTAATAGTCTCTCCATCTCAAATACTTCGATTTGGAGTTTATTGTCTCTCCTTTTTACTATTCCAATAACTCTAACGACATCATCAACACTTATCTCTGGGTAAGCTCTCTCTCCACCTTCAAAAGCGGCAGCATTTATTGCAGAAGTCTCATCTACAATCGTAAAAATTGTTGGACCGCTTGTTTGCTTTATATGTACAACTTTTCCTCTTATCTCAACCATTCTTCCTATATTTTTCCCCGCTTCTCTAATATTCGTGAAAGGCACATCCTTTGATACATTTACAATCTCATAATTATCCATGGGGTTTAAAATTAAGTCGATCTCTCCACTCGGCCTTATATTCGAAACCTTTACTAAAACTTCATCACCTTCTCTCAAATTATTTTTCAAATTCTTTTTATGGATCAGTCCTTTTAATCTCTTATTTAAGCTCACAAAAACACCGATATCTGTTACACTTATAACTTTCCCAACATAAACATTGTTTAGTCTGATATCTTCAATTCCACAGCTATTTTTAAGTAGATAAGCATGAGGTTTTCTCCTACAAACAGGACAGAGGTCATAATTCCCTACGATATTTTTACCACAGATCTTACATTTACTAACTTTTCCCTTTCCATTACAGTTTTTGCAAACTTCAAATTTTTTTACTACTCCTGATCCTTCACAAGCACCACAAATACCCTTCATAAAAAGATTCAGTTGCTCAGAATTGAGATTAGTTGTGATTTTTGGATTGAAGCTTTTTGCTTTTCCGCTTCCCATACAGATTTCACATCTTTTCTCTATTTCAACATAGCCTCTACCCTCACAAGATTTACAGATCATCTCATTTATATCAAAGTGTTTAGCTAAAAAATTTTTTGAGGGTTTTGTTTGCTTTTATTTTAATCTTTATTTTATTATTTTACTATTTTATAATTAATTATAAATTAATTATGATTTATCAAATTTTAATTTTAGGATTAAAAGGGTGAGATAGGCAAGATATATATATTAATCAAGACAAAGTTAATTGAGTTATGAGATCACCCTGCGAAGTAGTTGCCTCAAAACTCCTTCCAAGAATAAGAGGAGAGATGGCAAGAGAATTGGTAGGAAGGGGTTACAGTAAAAAAGAAGTAGCTGAAATTTTAGGAGTAACAATAGCCGCTGTAAGTCAATACACAAGTGGAAAAAGGGGAGTTATGAAAAGTGAAAAACTTAGAAAAGCTGTAAAGAGGATAATTGATGATTTTGAGGTAGGGGACATCAGAAAGGAGGATTTAAATCTCAAGCTATGTGAATTATGTTCTTTGATGAGAGATATAGATGTTAAGTAAATATAAAAATGATGTAAGTTTATTACTAAAACCAATTACTTCTTCCATTGTAAAATTTGGAATTAAACCAAATCATTTAACAATTTTTGGCATTTCATCGGGTTTTCTCTCAGCCATCTTTATCGCTCTCTCTTTTAAGACTTTTGGAATTGTGTTTCTAATTTTAAGTGCCATATTTGATGCTCTTGATGGTTCTCTTGCGAGGAATGAAAGATTAAAAACAGATTTTGGAGAATTTTTGGATTCGGTGTCTGACAGATATGTTGATTCTGCAATAATACTCTCAATTGGGTATTTAATTGGTGAGATGTTTATAGCCTCTATAGCAGTGGTTGGAGCTTTACTCGTGAGCTATACTAGAGCTAAAGCCGAGAAAATTGTAAATAGATGTGATGTTGGAATTGCCGAAAGAGGTGAAAGGATAGCTATATTACTTTTTGGACTGTTAGCGGGAATGGAATATTTAGCTTTAATAGTAGTGGCGATTTTAAGCCATATAACAGCAATTCATAGGGTTATCTATACGTATAGAATGTATAAGTACAATTAATATAGTGAAATCTTAACATGATGAGGGAGTGATAGATTTTTGATGAATTAGTTATAAGGCAAGAATATAAAATTCCTTAATAATTCTTATTCTGCCTAACCCGCTATTGTAAATTACTACAAAATCCATGTTTAATTTAAAATGTATAAATATTTATTTTATTTTTTATATTTTTATTAAATTTAATTTTTAATCTTAAATTTTAGAGCTTCCCTTTATCAACTCTCTGAATAAAATCAAATAACTTGCGTTACACCCTCATATTTTTATTTCTCAACTTCAGAATAGTATCTCAAAAATAGGAATAAAGATCACTCAAAATCAAAAAAGTCTAATAAATTGAAGATTTTTAAAATAGAAGCATACAATTCTTTTTCATTATTATGACGAGATAAGGGAGAAAAATTAAAAGGAATGATATATGGAGGTAAATTGATAATTCTCGTTTACGGTTTCAAATAATAAGCAGGACTGCAAGAAAATTTTCAGAAGAAAAGAAATTGAAGATGATGCTTTCATTGACTATTTCAAAGTTGAAACGATAAGGAGTTATGGAAATGATTCTTTGTCTTCTTTTACCTTTATCCGAACATATTACACATTTCATCACCTCGAACTATGAGCTATCAGAGTAAAAAGTAACTCTCTATCCCGATAACTACAAGAATCACACCGATAACTAATCTTAAATCTAAAATTTCCATCTCTCTGAGAAAAATTCTAGAAAAGAATAGTGTGAAGATTGGAGCTGTGCTTATCAAAGGTTCGACGATACTTACTGGATAGATAACCAAGGAATAATATCTTAGAAAATGGGCGAAGCCTATTATTATCCCAGCGATGATAAAATATCCCTTATTTTCTATATTTTTTCTATTATTTTTATTAAATATAATTGGGTATATGAGAGAAGCTGAGAGATACCCTATAGCGCTACCAAAAATTGGATCTGGATGTATTGTCATGCCAACCTTAACCATTACTGAGGATGAGGCGGTTGTAAAAGCTGTGAGAATAGCTAGAGAAAAACCATGAATGTCTACTTTCCTCCCTGGATTTAAGATTAAGGATATACCAGAAAAGATTAAAATTGCCATAAGTACGACTTTCAACTCAACTCTCTCCCCTATTAACGCTCCCATTAAAACGGCAAAAAACATCCTTGTGGATGCTATAGCTCCAGCTGAATTAGCCCCTATTCTTTTTACTGCATTGTAAAAGGAAAGTCTAGCGATTAAGAAATGTAAAATTCCGCCAAGAATCATCAAAGATAGAAAGTATGGATTAAGATATAATTCACTAAAAAGAGCTGAAAAAAATAGAAAAATTATTGTGCTGGTTAATAAGCTTATAAACGCTCCATAATTGGGATCTCCTTTAAGGACTCCTGCTCTAACAACTATCTGATGAAGACTAAAAAGTATCGCTACTGAAATTGGGTAGATCATTCTCTGAAAGCTGTTATTAATTTTACATTTGACACTCCTTTAATTGAAACGGTTTTATCGACTAACATCTTTATCCTTTTCATATCTCCTCTAACTAAAACCAATTCGAGACACATATCTTTACTTAGATGTATGTGCATCGAACTCGTAATTATATCACCGAATTCATGTTGCAGATCTATCACAGCATCACTTACACCTCTTATATCGTGATCATAAATAATTGTGAGAACTCCTATTATCTCGCCATCCTCTTTCTCCATCCATTTATATTCTGAGATGTAATTCCTAATAGCATCTCTTATAGCTTCACTTCTTGAAGAATAACCTCGTGTACGGATTATTAGGTCAAATTCATTAAGTAAGCTTTCAGGTAAGCTAACGCCAATTCTTGCAATCTTTTTCATGGTGAAAAATTTAAACAGACAAAATATAAAAATTTAGTTTAAAGTACTTTTTCTTATCTTATTTTTATTTTTAATTTTTTATAATTGTTCTTTATAGGCATTTAACACAGCGTTAACGATCTTCTCTCTGGCTTCTTTATTTGTTGGATGAAATATGTCCTGAAAAGATCCGTCTCTTCCCTTTCTACTGGGCATACTAACCCAAAGACCATCTTCACCTTCCAGTATTTTTATGCCCTTCACAACAAATTCGTTATCCAAACTTACAGATGCATACGCTTTTACAGCTCCATTTACTTTAGATTTATATATTCTAACTTCTGTTATTTCTACCAATTCCAACTCCTCCAAATTTTTGTTCAATCTCCTTTAATTACCCTATTTAAATAGTTTTTGGTTACTGCGATGTTTAGGAGTTTGACTTTAAATTTTCTTAGGAGTGTTAAGGATTATGATTTATTCATATTTTCGTAGATTCACATATTTGGTGAACATTGTTTGATAATTATTATTGTTAGTTTAGTATTGAATTTGCATTTTATCTTTGAAATTTAAATAGTTTTGAGCACTAAACATTATGATAGCAATAAACCTTAATACATTTTTACATTCTTTCTGTTGTATCGTTTTTTGTTGCTATGTTTTATTTTTTATTTGGTGATTGTATCCATGTATTTCATCATTTTTTATCATTTTTTAGCATTATTCTGTTAACTTAAATAGCATTCTTTAGACTCAAACTTCACTTTAAGAATAATCTTAATTAATAATTTTGATAAAACTGAAAGGATTAATAAATATAATAAATAAAATATAATATATAAATTATATAATTATATAATTAGATCTCCTGAAGCGTTTTTGTATTAATAAGTGATTGTCTTAATTCAAGAACATTCCGACTCTTGTTTATCAATATGGAAAGCTGATGAAAAAAGTTTTTAAAATTACATCTTCGTCGTATTTTTGTAAAGAGAAGAAAGAATGATTAATAGATAAAATTATCGTTTAAAAAGATATTTTGTTTATATATATGGTTGAAATAATTAGTTTTTCATGATGGTTA
>WAJX01000162.1 GCA_015523665.1 Ferroglobus sp. | reverse complement strand
GATGTTCTTTAATTATCAAAACTTTTTATTATATAAATAATTATACCATCTTATGATAGTTGAAATTTCCATAGTTCCAATAGGTGTTGGTGAGTCATTGAGTGAGTATGTAGCAGAGGTAATAAGATATCTCGAAAAAAAGCGTATTAAATATCAACTACATTCTATGGGAACGATATTCGAGATAGAGAATCTTAGAGAGCTTGGAGATATATTACAAGAGATAAATCAAATTTTAGTATCAAAATCCGTTCCTAGGATATATACTGTTATAAAAATTGATTATAGAGTGAAAGGAAGTAGTATAGAGAAGAAAATTAGCTCTGTAAAAGAAAAATTATAATTATAATTTTTAAATAAATAATTATATATTATCTAAATTATTATTTTTAATAATCAAACTGATAATCTAAAAATCGAAATAGTTTTATCGTTAATAAGTGATAATTTCACAAATGAATGAATTACTTGAACTCGTAAAGTATGGTGAGAGGGAAAACGTTGAATTTAAAGAATATCTTACTGAATCGCATCTAAAAGAGGGTAAAAGACAATCTCTCGCTTGCCAGATGAATCACCGTATTATAATGGGAAAAGGTATCGCTTACTATGTAATTGGGGTTTCAGATTCTGGAAAGATGAAAGGAATATCTAAATTGGAACTTAAAAAATCCATAGACATTTTAAACCTAATAGCAAAGGAGATAGAAGCGAAAGTTGAAAGAACTGAAATTTATAATGTTAAAAACGGGTATGTTGCACTTATAAAAATTAGAAAAGAAAAGGCTAAAGAACATCTCCTCATTGGAACAGCAGGTCATGTTGATCATGGAAAATCAACTCTTGTAGGTTGTCTGGTAACTGGAAAAGCGGATGATGGGGATGGTGCTACAAGAATTTTTCTTGATGTTTTAAAACATGAAATTGAAAGAGGATTGAGTGCGGATATAAGTTATGCAGTCTTGGGATTTATCAACGGAAAAGCTATAAAGATGAAAAATCCTCTCAGCAAGAGTGAAAAAGCTTGGATCGTTGAAAATTCTGATAAACTAGTTTCGTTTGTTGATACAGTAGGACACGAGCCTTGGTTGAGAACGGCAATTAGAGGGTTCTTAGGACAAAAAATCGATTATGGGTTACTTGTAATAGCTGCAAATGATGGAATAATGAGGACAACAAAAGAGCATTTAGGCATACTTCTCGCAATGGATCTCCCAGTTATTGTAGCTATAACGAAAATTGATATGGTTCATGAAGAGAGGGTGAAAGGAGTTATTGAAGAAGTTTCAAGACTTTTAAGAAATGTCGGAAGAATTCCAATCGTTATAAAGAGGTATTCTGAAGTTTTAAAAGCTTCTGAATCTCTATCAAAAAATCCCTTAATAGTACCAATAATTCCCACTTCAGCTATAACTTTAGAGGGATATGACATCCTTGAGAGATTGATATACCTCCTCCCGAAAAGGAGTATCGAATCAAGAGAGTTTTTGATGTATATAGATAGAATTTACAAAATAACCGGTGTTGGAACAGTTGTTAGTGGGAGCATAAAATCTGGAGTTATCTCCGAGGGAGAAGAGGTTTTTGTCGGACCATTTCCCGATGGAGAGTTCAAGAGAGTTAAAGTTCAAAGTATTGAGATGCATTACTATAGAGTGGAAAGAGCAAAAGCTGGAGATATTGTGGGAATTGCAATAAAAGGTTTAAAAGCTGATAGATTAAGGAGGGGGATGGTTTTAAGCAAAAGTCCCCCTATTGCTGTAAGAGAGTTCGATGCTGAAATAATAGTCTTCACACATCCCACAAGAATAATGCCCGGATACGAGCCAGTATTGCATTGTGAAACTATCTCTGAAACTGTAATTTTCAAAAAAATGGATAAAGAGTTCTTAAAAGCTGGGGATAGAGGAAAAGTTAGGATAAGATTCAAATATCATCCAAATTACGTATTTTCCGGGCAGAAGTTTATATTTAGGGAGGGGAAGAGTAAAGGTATGGGAGAGGTGCTTAAAGTATATGAATACGAGGATCAAAAAGATTAATCTGTTTAATTTTTTGGAGAAAATAGAGAGAGTAAAGTTAGAATCAGAAAGAAAAAAGAGGATAAAAAATTTTGAAGAATTTTGTGAAAAGTTAGAAGAGACTCCCATTCCAGATGGTTATGACGAGGTTGAGAGTTATAGGATCATAAATGATTACGGATTCTTCGTCATTAGGATATTGAAAAAGGATTATGACTTCTTCTACTATGTTATAGAACCGATACTCGATAAAAAATATTCAAAATACAGGGAAGAGATAGTCAAAAGATTGGAATACGTCATACCCTACACCGCTGAATTAGATAATAAGCTTAAAGTTATAGAAGAAAGTTATAACAGAATTATAGAGGCTCTAAATCTATCCTTGGATGATTATCACTACTACGCTCTTTTATATTATGCGATGAGAGATACAATTCTCTATGGCCCGATAACCCCACTCATGAAAGACAGATTCCTAGAAGACATATCATGCAACGGCTATAACAAGCCTGTTTACGTTTACCACAGGAATTATCAGAATCTGAGAACTAACATAGTTTTCAATGAAGATGAG
>WAJX01000161.1 GCA_015523665.1 Ferroglobus sp. | reverse complement strand
TAGAGGAACTTTTAATGGCTCACCCAAAAGTTGTCGAGGCTGCAGTTGTGGGTATGCCAGACAAAGAAATGGGTGAAAGAGTCTGTGCTTTCGTAGTGCCGAAAAAGGGCGAAACGTTCACTTTTGAAGAAATGGTAGAATATCTTACAGGTAAGAACATTGCAAAATACAAGATTCCAGAAAGGCTGGAAATAATTGATTCGATGCCACTGGCAGGCGGAGCAAAGATCGACAAGAAACTCCTAGTCAGAATGGTTACAGAGAAACTGAAACAGGAAGGAAAAATAACTGACAAAAACTTAATTGATCTCGGCAGGCGTGATCTGATTAGTGGGAATTAATTTATATATACCAATTTATTTTTATTATACTTAAATGGGGGTACTAAATGAGTAAGGTTTTGATAATTGCAACCTTAGACACAAAAGGCGTGGAGGCTACTTACCTTAGGAACAAATTATACGAGCTGGGACACAATCCTTTACTTATGGATCTCTCTATGGGTGAAAGGGTTGAAATAGAAGCGGATATACCAGCTGAGGAAGTGGCAAAGGCCGCTGGAGCTAGTTTTGATGAAATATTGAAATCAAAAGACAGAGCTAAAAATACCCAGTTGATGATAGATGGTGCAATTAAAATCTCAAAAAAGCTTGTGGAAAATGGCGAAATTAATGGAGTTGTAGGGATTGGTGGTTCTACGGGGTCTCTGATGGCTGGCAAGATTATGCAAAGTCTCCCATTTGGATTACCAAAGCTTCTAATTTCATCCACAGCTTCTCTTCCAGGGTTATCAACACGATATATTGGTACCAGTGACATAGTCCTTTTTCATTCGGTTGTTGAGATTTCTGGACTGAATGAACTAGTTAGGAATGTAATTGACAGGGCTGCACACGCTATTAGTGGAATGATAAAAGCTCCTCCCATTAAAAAACAAAGAGAAACAAAGATAATTGCCATTACAATGTTAGGTACGTGTGAAAAATGTGCATCCAGAGTTAGAAAAGCTTTAGAAGAGAAAGGATTCCAAATAGTAGGATTTTCAGCATCAGGCATAGCTGATCGGGCAATGGAGGACATGATCAGGCAAGGAATGTTTGATGGTGTAATTGATTTAGCCCCAGCTGGCGTGATAGACTACCTTTTTGGGGGAATGAGAAGTTCCGGTCCTGACAGAATGGAGGCCGCTGGAGAGATGGGTATTCCTCAAATAATTTCAACCTGTGGTGTAAATCATATAACCCCACCGAAAAGGAATTATACTGAGGATCATAAAAAACGGCGGAAATATAATTTAGACGAGCATCGAACTTGGTTGCGAGCAACTCCAGATGAACTCATTAAAGCAGCCCAAGCTTTTGCGGAAAAGCTAAATAAGGCGAAAGGACCAGTCAGAGTTGTGATACCGCTAAGAGGGTGGTCATCAGCGGATTATCCTGGAAGCGAAACATACAATCCAGAAGAGGATTTGATTTTCGTAAATGAACTTAAAAGGCTCCTGAAGCCTGATATAGAAGTGCGAACAGTAGACGCAAATATGGAAGATGAAGAATTTGCTAAAGTCGTCATAGAAGCATGTCTGGAAGTGATGACATAACTTGATCTATATTGAGAGGAGGGCTGAGAAATTTGGGTTGAGTTGGAGCTGTTATTATATGGTATAATGAGGTTAAGCCTCAAAAAAGCCTAAAGTGGGATAAACCAACAAATTATTATATTTTAAGTTTTATCATTGTATCTCATTGATTTATAAAAACAAATTGACGAAGTGAGAGTTTCAATGCCTACGCGCCTTATTTTCTTTTCGTGGTGGGTGCTTTTTCCCCGTAGACCTTAAAGATGACCTTGCCGTATCCCCCACACTCAATCCCTACGTCAGCGCATCCGACACTGTCAATGGCAAAGGAAGTGGGGTCGGCGTCCAAAGAAATGCGGTCGTAGAACATGTAACTGAAAGGGAGGAGAGGGGCCATCGCCCAGAGACAGAAACGCCGCACACTCGACTCCTCAGGTAGAAGGAAACCAGAACCGTGGAACACGTACCGCTCCCCCACCTTGTGCCTCGCTAAGCAATTCCGCGCCTCAACTACCTCGGCCACTAGGCGGTACTCATCGAACTTATGCCCACGATCTAAGAGACGCCAGTGTTTCTCAGTAAGGAGATCCTTTATCTGTTCGTCGCTCCATCCCCAAAGCTTTTTCAACCGATCCAACTCTTCGGACATTGGTTTTCTCATTATTTTACCCCCTTCTTTCCTTTTATCTCTTGTCAGATTTCTTTATAGAAATTTTATGCTATATCTTATACTATAAACTATATAAATTTTTACCCTAGTTCGAGGAGATGAGTAGGTACTGTCAAGAATAACACTAAAAAATAAAAAATAAGAATAAAACACATACAGTCCACACTCCACTAACTGATAGGGGAAACCAAAGCTAAAAAGTCTTTCGTCGCAATAAAAAAG
>WAJX01000160.1 GCA_015523665.1 Ferroglobus sp. | reverse complement strand
GGTATAACCACAAATTCAGCTTCTTTCTCGTTCGTAATTCTTCTTATTCTTTTTATATTGAATTTTTCAATCTCTACATCAAGAAAAGTTTTTGGGGAGGCGATGTTTTTAATCTTATTTACATCTACAAGACTATAAGCTTTTCCAACAAATCTTCCTATTTCTTTTCCGAAAACTAAATGTTGGAGAATTCGATTGAAAAAAAGCCAATCTTTTTCAATTAGATTTTGGATGAGATAACCACTAAATGCATCGATAACTCTTCTTACATTCTCTTTTTTATGAATCCACTCACACCTTACGCAACTCCATATTTTTCCCTTTAGGTCGCCAAATTTATAAAAGAGACAAGGATAAAAGGGACAAAAACATAATGAACAATCTTGCCCTTCAAAATGGCATGGATAGTATTTGCAATACTCTTTATCAATACCTAACATTGCTAAAGCTAAATCTTGGAGGGTCTTCTCTCTAATTTCCCTCATCTCCATTTAAGCATCGCCACCATATCTCCAACTTTAACACCGATGCTTTCTGCTACAGGCTCACATTTTGCTGTAAGAAGAAAGGCTACAACAAACTTACTTTCAGATAAACATTCATAATTTCCCATACCCTTTGCTATGATTAAATCAGCTTCCTCAAACCTCTGTAATGTTATTTTAGGTAGTTCTTCATCAATTATCCCAATAGTGGAACCATTTGACAATATCTCATCAGCAATCTTATCTATCCCAGCAAGTTTGACATCTTCGATCGTTGCATCACTAATAATCGGCTTTTCTCTGGCAACTACACTTAATCTCTCATTATTGTTCTTTTTTATCTCTTTTATGAGAAGTTTATCAAAAAATATCTCTCCAGCATTGTCAGTTATGTATACAACTTTTCCACTACTGAGTTTTTTAATCTCATCGACATCATCTATTGTTAACCCTTTTTTGAACATTTTGAAGAAATAGTTCTTTAAATCACCAACAACTTCATGCACTTCATGTCCCATAACGCCGTAATCAAAATTATTCCCTATAATGCTGGCAATAACTGCAGATTTAAATCTATCTTTTTGTTTTGAGATAAATCTCTCTGCAAAAGGGAGAAAATTCATCGCAACTTCATTAGCTTTCGTCTTAAACTCCTTATATGGATCATCACATCCTAACACTTCATAAACATTTTTATGTAATTTTGTGGCTATTACAGCGTTTATTCCCCTCTTTGGAAACTCTTTAGAGAGGATTTTTAATGCAACCTCAATTGCCTTCTCTATCACCTTATCATTCATTGTTGCGAGCTTTGATTCGATATAGACTCTATTCAGTAAGCATGCGGGACACTTTGCGGTTATCCTCATATCTACACCAACTCATACATCTAAGTTCTTAACTTCAGCTGAATGCTCAATTATAAATTTCCTTCTCTCTTCAGTGTTTTCACCCATTAGAATTGAAATCAACTCTTCAGCCATTGCAGCATCTTCAAGAGAGACTTGAATCAATATCCTAGTTTTTGGGTTCATAGTGGTTTCCCAAAGCTGTTCTGGATTCATCTCCCCCAAACCTTTATACCTTTGGACTTCTCCGCTACCTATTCTTTTCATAAGATCTTCAAGTTCTCTCTCAGAGTAAACATAGAATGATTTATTTCCTTTTCTAACTCTATAAAGAGGGGGTTGAGCTATATATAAATAACCATTCTCTATAATTGGCCTCATATAGCGATAAAAAAAGGTTAGTAAGAGTGTTCTGATATGTGCACCATCAACATCAGCATCTGTCATGATGATTATCTTTTTATATCTCACTTTTTTTATGTCGAATTCTCTTCCCACTCCAGCTCCGATTGCCGATATTATTGCTCTAACTTCTTCATTTTTTAAAACCTTAACAGTTCCAGATTTTTCAACATTTATTATTTTCCCTCTAATTGGTAAAATTGCTTGAAATCTCCTATCTCTTGCTTGTTTCGCTGATCCTCCAGCTGATTCTCCTTCAACAATAAAAAGTTCTCTTTCATCAGGATTTTTCGATGAACAATCTGCAAGCTTGCCTGGAAGTGTTACCATTTCTCTCTTTTTTGCGAGCTCTCTAGCTTTTTTAGCAGATTCTCTAGCCATCATTGATAATCTACACTTTTCGATAATCTTCATCGCTTCATTTGGGTGTTCCTCAAGCCATTGAAGCATTTTCGAGTAAACAATAGATTCTACCACATTTTTTACTTCACTATTACTCAACTTTGTTTTTGTTTGTCCTTCAAATTGTGGTTCTGGAACTTTAACAGATATTATCGCTGTTAGCCCCTCTCTGACATCTAACCCAGTTATTGGCTTATATTTCTTTATATTCTTCTTACCGTATTCATTAATTGCTCTCGTTAAGCCTGATCTGAATCCAATTAAATGGGTTCCCCCTTCTATATTGTGTATGTTATTGGCATATGCAAAAACGGATTCAAAATCCGTATCTGTGAATTGTAAAGCGATTTCAACAAGTATTCCATTCTTCTGCTCATTTATGTAAATTATGTCATGAAGCTTTGGTTTTTTTGAGTTTAACCTTTCAACGTATTCAAGTATCCCTCTTTCAGAAAAAAACTCCTCTCTTTCTCCACTCCTCTCATCTATTAACGTTATCTTTATACCTTTTGTTAGATAGCTCAACTCTTTAAGTCTATGGGAGATTATATCATACCTAAACTCTGTTGATTCAAAGATCTCTTCATCTGGCTTAAATCTAATCTTAGTTCCAGAAGTATTAGCTTTTCCAATGACTTTTAAATCCGATACAGGTTTTCCCCTCTCATAACGCTGGAAATATATCTTACCATTTCTCTTCACTTCAACTTCAACCCATTCAGATAAAGCGTTGACAACTGATAAACCAACACCATGTAAACCTCCTGATATTCTGTAGGCTTTTTTGCTGAACTTTCCACCTGCATGAAGCTTTGTCATCACTATTTCAAGTGCGGGTTT
>WAJX01000159.1 GCA_015523665.1 Ferroglobus sp. | reverse complement strand
AAAACTTACTGTTTTAGAAAATTTACTTATAGCAACCAAAAACCCAGGAGAATCTGTTAGAGATGCCATAAAAGGTAATTGGATTAATTTCGAGAGAAATGCAGTCGAGAAGGCGTTTAGTATCCTTGAATTTTTAGGAATGAAAAACCTCTGGGACGAATATGCGATGAACCTCAGTGGAGGTCAGCTTAGATTGGTTGAAATAGGTAGAGCGTTGATGAGTGATGCAAAATTATTCATCATGGATGAACCATTAGCAGGAGTTGCTCCAGCTTTAGCATATGAGATTCTCAAAAGGATACGAGAATTGTGCGAGATGGGGAAAACATTTCTCATAGTTGAGCATAGACTGGATATAATTCTGGAATACGTAGATAAGGTGTATGTAATGGCAAATGGTAGAATAATAGCTGAGGGACAGAGTGATGTGATAAAAAGACGAGAGGTTATAGAGGTGTATATGGGTGCTTGAGATAAAAAATCTCTATTCTGGATATAAGGAGCTACATATTCTATTCGACGTTAATGTTAAAGTAAATAAGAATGAGATAACAGCAATACTTGGACCTAATGGAAGTGGAAAATCAACTCTACTTAAGTCTATCTTTGGCTTGACAACCATATTTAATGGAGAGATAGTATATGAAGGTAGAGATATAACAAGGATTCCCCCTCATTCAAAAACAAAACTTGGCATAGCATATCTCCCACAAACTGAAAATATCTTTACAAATCTAAGTGTTGAAGAAAACCTTAAAATATCTGGCTACACTGTATCTCCAGACATCTATCAGGAGAGGTTAGAACTAGCTTTATCCATGTTTCCAGAACTGGAAACAAAATTAAAGAGAAAAGCGGGCACATTAAGTGGTGGAGAGAGGCAATTTCTCGCAATAGCTATGGCGCTTGTGAGGAATGCTAAGCTAATAATGCTTGATGAACCTACTGCAATGCTCTCACCAAAATTCGCATCCATGATGTTCGACAGAATAAAATTTTTGAGAGATGAACTTAAACTTACAATTCTACTTGTAGAACAGAATGTTTTAAAGGCTTTAGATATCAGTGATAGAGCGTATATGCTTATAGGTGGAAGAGTTGTTTTTGATGGGAAAGCTAAAGATCTTGTTAACCATGAAAAGTTTGATCAACTCTGCATTGGATATACACTTTAATTATTTACTTTAGATTTTATTTATTTTTTATTAATTTATTTTATATTTTTTATCAATAAAGCAATATGATAAACTTTTATAATTAAGTTGTTAAATTTTTATAGTTTTTATAATTTAATTACATTTCAACTCTGACTTTTATTTTACTTTTATAAATTATCTATATCATTATCTAACCATAATCATATAATATAAACAATTTATATGCTATGTATTAATATGTATTTGTTTATCTCTATAAAAATTTTACGATCTCTTTAAATTTTTAGACAATTAACGTATTGTTAGTGATAATTAAAAACAATATTAGGAAAATATTAAATATTAATATGATCAAATAAAAATACGATAACATAATCTCAAGATAAAATATCTGTTAGGCTAATTGGTGAAAAGCTTTTATATAACCTCTTCTCTATTTAAAATCTAGAGATGCAAGAACTTGTAGCAAATTCAGTAATGAAAATTCTAAGTAAAGCTGGATTTATGGTGACAGACTTAGTTGAGACTAAGAGAAGGTGTTTTGATATTGTTGCGAGAAGAGAAGATGTAATATTGCTTCTCAAAGTTTTATACAATGTGGATTCACTAAAATCAGAGATGGCTGAAGAGATGAAACTTGTTGGAAAGTTACTTAAAGCTAGTCCTATTGTTGTTGGTGAGAGGTTTACTCACGATTACTTGGAAAGAGGAGTTGTTTATAACAGACACGGACTTCCAGTTATTAATACCGCAACATTTTATGATTTCATAATAGAGGGAGAGTATCCATTTGTTTATTCAGCTCCAGGAGGTTATTATGTAAAGCTCGATAAGGATAAGATTAGACAAGCAAGAGAAAGGTTAGATTTATCTCTTGGAGATGTTGCAAAAACTCTTGGGATTTCGAGGAGGGCTGTTAAGAAGTATGAAGAAGGGATCGATACAACTCTCGAAAATGCGATAAAGCTTGAGGAAGTTCTCGGCGTTCCCGTTGCAAAGGAAATAAATATCCTCGAATTCGTAACTGATGATATCCAAATGAGAGAGGTTGAGTTCAGAGAAGTTGAGTTTAAGGATGAGGAGGCCGAAATAATTCAGCAACTTAAATGTGCGGGAATAAAGATTTGGCCTGTAAGAAATGCTCCTTTTGATGTCGTTTCAAATGTTGATAAAAAATCAATTTTGACTGGTATAAAACAAGTTAGATGGATAGAAAAGAGAGCAAATTTAATAGGAAAAGTATCTGAAGTGCTTTCAATGACAGCAGCATATATAGTTGATAAAAAAATAAAGAAAGATGTTGATTCTGTAGTTTTTGTAATGAAAGAAGAACTTGAGCTAATAGAGAAACCTAAAGACTTCTTTGATTTAATCCAAGAGAAAAAAGAGGGTTAAATACAAAATTATTGAATAATAATA
>WAJX01000158.1 GCA_015523665.1 Ferroglobus sp. | reverse complement strand
AAATGCCCAGACTGCGAAAACGAGCAAGTTATATTCAGCCATCCTTCAACTGTTGTTAAATGTTTAGTATGTGGGAGAACTTTAGCAAAGCCTAGTGGAGGAAAGGGAATAATAAGAGCTGAAATTCTGGAGGTTTTCAGATAACATCTCTCATTTCAGATATCAGAAAGATTAAACCAAAGATATACAAGAGAGTTAGAGATAGACTCGATGAGTTTTTAGCAATCAATAGAATGGATAATAGAAGATGGTTCTCAGAGCTGTGCTTTTGCATTCTAACCGCTAACAGCTCGGCTGAACTTGGAATTAAGATCCAAAATGAGATCGGAGATGGTTTTTTAACTTTAAGTTATGAGGAGTTAAAAGAGAAGCTGAAAGAGCTTGGACATAGATTCTATTCAAAAAGAGCTGAATTTATTGTCAATTCGAGGAAGTATGGGGATAAAATTAAGGATATCATAACGTCTATGCACCCATTTGAAGCAAGAGAATGGTTAGTTAGAAACGTTAAAGGTATTGGCTATAAAGAGGCGAGCCATTTTTTAAGGAATGTTGGCTATTTTGACTTCGCAATCCTTGATAGACATGTTTTGAGGATTCTAAGAGAGTACGGAATAGTAGAATTGTTAAGAACTCTAACAAGAAACAGATATCTCGAAATAGAGAGAAAATTAAGAGAGATTGCCAAAGAGCTCGGAATGAGTGTAGGAGAACTTGACTTGTATTTATGGTATATGAAAACTGGAAAGATCTTAAAATAATTAATCTAAATTAATTTAATAAATAAAAATAAAATAAATAAAAATGGTATAAACAAAAATGTATAAAAATAACTTAACATAAATATAAAATTATCAATTAATCAAAATCAAAAAGTGTTTATTCCCAGCTTATATCCGATTAGCATGAAGGTTTTAATGCTCATATTAGATGGAGTTTCAGACAGGCCAATCAACGGTAAAACTCCTCTAAGCGAAGCTTATACTCCAAATCTAGATAAGCTTGCTGAGCTTGGAATAAACGGGATAATGGATACGATAGCTCCAGGAATAAGGCCTGGAAGCGATACAGCACACCTAGCTCTACTCGGATATGATCCTTTCAAATTCTACTGTGGAAGAGGGCCAATAGAAGCTGCTGGAGCTGGAATTGAAGTTAAAACAGGAGATGTAGCATTCAGAGTTAATTTTGCAACTGTTAAAGGAGAAGGAAGTATATTCGAAAAGATAGTTATTGATAGGAGAGCTGGAAGGATAAACGATACAGATGAGCTTGTAAAGGCTATAAATGAGGAAGTTAAAATCGATTCAGATTTCATATTTAAAAGGGGAAGTGGGCACAGAGGGGCTTTGGTTTTAAGAGGTGAGAACCTCTCTGATAAGGTAACAGACACAGACCCAAAAAAGATAGGAGGGAGAGTTAAAAAGTGTATCGCTTTAGAAAAAGGAGCTGAGAGAACTGCTGAAATAGTAAACGATTTCATGCAGAAGTCTCATGAAGTTTTAGAGAGGCATCCGTTTAATATAAAAAGGGAAAGGGAGGGATTGTTGAAAGCTAATGCACTGCTTTTAAGGGGTGTTGGTAAGTTATTCAGCTTACCAAAATTTGAGGAGAGATATGGCATGAGTCTTGCAGTGATCTCTGGAACTATACTGATAAAGGGTGTTGGAAGAATAGTCGGTGGGGAGTTAATTGAAGATAGCAGAATAACCGGTGGTAAGGATACAGACTTAAATGCAAAGGTTGATCTAGCATTAAAAGCTTTGAAAAGCTATGATTTTGTTCTACTACACATAAAAGCCTGTGATGAATACGGACATGATGGTGATTTTGATGGGAAGAGGAAATTTATAGAGAAAATCGATAAAGCGTTGGAGAGAATTTTAAGTTTGGATTTTTCAGAAATTTGCGTTGTCATTTCTGCAGATCACACAACTCCCGTTTCAGTTAGAGACCATACAGCCGATCCAGTTCCACTTTCAATAGTTTTTGATCAGGTTAGAAAAGATGATGTAAAAAGATATTCAGAATTTGATGCTTACAAAGGTGGACTCTGCAGGATTAGAGGGATTGATCTGATGAATATAATCCTCGATTTAATAGATAAAGCTAAAAAGTATGGAGCATAGTTTAACATAATGATGCTAAAAATTCCTCCGAATACAAAGTTTGAGGAGAGGAATGTAGTTGTCGATGGAGATGTTGTTATAGGGGCTAACTCAGATATAGATTACGGCATAATAGGGAAGAGGATTGTTATAGGGGAGAGGACAAAGATAAATGGAGATGTAATTGGAGATGAGATAACTTTAGAATCATGGGTTTCTGTTAAAGGAAATGTTATAAGCAGGGGATACGCAAGTATAGGAGAGTTCTCGTCAATAGATGGAAGGTTATCAGTTCACGGAGATTTAGAGATTGGAAGGAATGTTAGAATAAAAGAGGGTTTTGAGGCAAAAGGATTGATAACGATTCAAGACCCGCTCCCAATCATAATATTCCTATTTGTTTACATAATGGAGCTCCTCAGACTTGGAAAGTTGAACGAATTAGAAGAGCTCTTTGAGGAGGAATACGAGAATCCGATGATAGTTCCAGATAACACTGTAATAGATATGGGACAGATAAAGACGAATTCAAATGCCATCTTTGAAAAAAGCAGAGTTACTGGAAATGTAAAAGCTAGGAGTATGATGATAAGGGATTGTGAGCTTTTTGGGAGTATAAGGGGAGAAGACATAGTTGTTGAAAATAGCAGAGTTCATGGAGCTATTGAAGGTAGGAGGATATACATAATCGATAACAGCGAGATCTATGGTTTTATAAAGGCAGAAGAGATATTCATGGAGAATGGTTGTAGTGTTGAAGGAAGTATGGTTGGAAAGATGGGAGTTTGGATTAAAGATGAAGTTGAGCCACCGGAAGTGATCGAAGTTGATGTGGAACAGGGAGAAATTCAAGAAGATGTTTCCGAATCTATTCCATGAACTTGAAGGGAATATGTATCCAACAGTCTTAGACCATTTAGAG